>JBEBTM010000023.1:0-19108 GCA_040393745.1 Thermogutta terrifontis
AAAATGAAGTTATGATAAAGGGGTCATTTACAACTAAAATGTTGGAGACTAATGAAAATGTAACCTCCATCTTCTTTATCCATTTTAAGCTTCAAAACATGAAAATAGTGGAATACACATTATTAGAGGACAGTTTTGCCGTTTCAAATGCATATAATAGTTTGAATAGTTATATTTCTTGACTGGCTTATTGACCGCTAGAACATACAATTATTCGAATCCCGAGCGGGCACAATGCCTTAGAGATTCTCTTGGTCTGATCCCGCTAGGAGTGGTTCAGCCCCACAACCCCAAACACATACACATACCCTGAACCTTCTCTGGACCGAACCAAAATTGATTCCTGCGGTGCATGTCCGTCAGGCCCTGAGCCCAATCCGGAACATGCAATTATTCGAATCCCGAGCGGGCACAATGCCTTGGGTATTCTCTTGATCTGATCCCGCTGGGAGTGGTTCAGCCCCGCAAACCCCAAACACATACCCTGAACCTTCTCCGGATCGAACCATAATTAATGCCTGCGGTGCATGTCCGCCATACCCTCAGCCCTACTCGGAACATGCAATTATTCGAATCCCGAGCGGGCACACAAAAAAAGCCTCACATTTCTGTGAAGCTTTTTTTGTGATCCCGCTGGGATAAATATTTAAAAATTAACACCCTTATTTTCAATGTGTTATGTGTTTTTAATTTCTCAAGGCACCAGTTAAGGCAGTAGTTTTATTTGATATAAGAACTTCAAATACAAATTTAATAAAATTCTAAACTTTTTTAAAATTGCATGACTTTCTTTAAATTAATTAATTTCAAAAGCTTTGCATTTTCAATTCTTTTAAATGAATTAGAGAGGTTCGAATCCCTTCCTCTCTGCTTGATTAAAACAAAACCAGCTGATTTTCAGTTGGTTTTGTTGTTTTGTAAACTTAGGGCGAATGATTGGGGGAGTGATTTCTGGTCTGACAAATATTAAGTTTTTGCTATGTACATGACAAAAATTGTAATAAATTGATGTTTAACTTGTTGAATCCTGACAATAAACATTCTGTGATATAATCAAGGCCGTATTTCATTATTGACACGGCTTTTCTTTGATGTTTCTTGATTTTAATGGGTCGAATCTGGATATGAATATATTCTCCAACTTTGTAGCACCACAGGCATGCTATCATCGTAAGCATGAACAATTTTTCAAGGCGGTCCAAGTCAGTGACATGGGTATCTTCTATATTGAACCCGCTAGATTTCATAAATTTGAATAGTGTCTCGATATTCCAGCGCCGCCTATAATATTCCAGTGCCTGCTGTGGTTTATTGAATGATACCAGTATTAAAAATTCAACTTTTCCATCGATCACAGTTTTAGTAGCTGATAGGTAACATAATTGACCGTGCATTTCTACAATATGTTGGTAATGTCTGAATTCCCTGCTATTAAGGTTGTTAAACAAGTGCCATACCGTTATTTCTTTTTGTTTTCTAGGCAAGAACACCTTAAAGTTATTCCGGATCCTGATATGATACCGGATGCTATGTTCATTTAAGAATCCTAACCATTTCTCTCCGATAAATTCACGATCAGCTAATATACAGTCAATGGAATCCAGTCCAAACCAATCGATGAAATTCTGGACCAATGTAATTCGTTCCTGTGAATTAGAGTTCCCTCGCTTGTCCAGCATCTTAAACATGATTGGAATGGCAACAGACTTATAACTGATACCCAACATGAGTATATTGATGTTTTGCTGTCCAAATTTCCAGTTTGTCCTATCCATGACTAGAATAACGGGGCTGTTGTTTTGTAAAAGATTGAATATAAGTGTACTGATAAGGCGCATTGGCAGATCCACTTGCGCCATGAAGCGCTGGATTCTCCTAAAACAACTGCTGGCAGCGGATGGAGAATCAAATCCTGCAGACAATTTGGAATAGTTTACTGACTTAACTTTGCATAGAGCAGTTATAAAAAGACAAATGAGGCGATTCTAGCAAGATTGAGATCCTTGCTTAGATGGGCTGTAAATACGGTTAATAAATCCATATATTTATCGCACTGACTGGTATTCGTGTTTAAGAGCATTACGTTGGAAATAATACCTTAATATACTGAATATCAGTCTTTTAACTAAATTTATTATGAAATAATTACCTGATAATTAGGTGGTTATATTTTTGTCATGTACTAAAAAGTTTTTGTTAGTAATATTTTTCATTCTGAAATTATTTGCATTTTTTTTATTATTATTATTTTCTCTTAATGTTGTGTTAAATAGTTATAAAACCTATAAAAATTGAATTTAATTAAAGAAAACCAATCTTCACGAAGAGAATTCACCGAAAAATTCGGAAGGGGATCTGTTATTGAAACTACAATAACAGCTATTGTGAAACCCTCTCAAATTATAACGAACTTTTATGAAGATTTTATTGGTCGTTTATCAATTTTAAATTTGTCTTGGTGTCTCCCTTCCGGTGAAGCTGAATTCAAGAAATTTAAGGTTGGTGACCGAATTCAATGTGTTGTATTAGATATTGATTTTCAAAACAAACAGGTAATTCTCAGCCAAAAACACCTTACAGAAGCATTAAGCGATACATTAACTTGGGAAAGAATAGAAAGAGGAGATGAATTTGATGTTGAGATTGTTGAATCTTATAACAATAAGACTTTAGTAAAAACGAAAGAAAATTTATATGGTATTATTAGTAGCAACTTCATAATTGGCTCCTCGGATAGAATTAGAGTAAAGGTTAATTCCAAACTTGACGATAGTGATTTATTTTCTTTTGTTCCCGCTTCCTTAGATGTTGAAATTGAACAGGAAGATGAATATGTTAATCCAGAAATCGACTTTATAGAAAATGAACTACTCTCCTTCTATAATTTTAAAAATTCTATTCTAGGTGTTTATGCTAGTAATGAGCAATTGAGAATTATCAAAAATGGGCTTGAAAATGATAATAGAATATTTTCGAAGGAATTTAAAACCAATTTTACACTTTACATCCAATTTGAGTTAGGCAATGCGAGCTATGAAATTACTTTTAAACAGAATGCAATACCATATTTTCTTAATGATACCGTAGTTTCATTAGAAAATGAAAATAAACTTTTAGAGCTACTTTCAAATCAACAGCACTATTGGTTTAAAATAAATGCAAGAGGAAACAGTGACAAAATAGATTTTTCACTTTATAATGAGGATGTAAATTTCTATGGTGAAGTGATTATCGGTAAGGATAAGAAAGAGATCAAGTTTATCATAAAGAATTTCTCTTTTGGTCATTCACAGTATACCTCAAGTGAAGCCAAAAAAAGAAATTCAAAATATGGATCATTTCTATTTAGTAACAAAATAAAAATAATCTCACCTTACAGCACACTTCCCTTTGATAATTCACAACAATTATTTCTCGACTATGCTTTACTTAAAACACAATGCTTTGAAACGGTAAATAATTTAAAAACAGAAGCAGGTGAAATTTTAAGACAAGAAGGGAGAACGCTATCAATCATTGATAAATTTCTAGAGTACCAAATTAGTTTAATTGATAAAGAAAAAGAAAATGCTGTTTTTGTAGAAAAGTATGACAGAGTGCCAGCAGCTAATCAGGGTGTGGCAATTAAGATTTCAAGAAGCCTTGGAGATAGTCTTGAAACTGATGAAGATACTGTTGTAAATATCAGATTAAAAGAAGATGACAAACTAATAAAGCTCTCGGACGGAATACTTACTTATTTTAGTGATATTTATATTATAACTTTTCACAAACCCATAAAACTTGAGCTTCTAGACAAAGGATTCTATATAGACAAAAGGATTTCTAAAAAGCAATTCCAAATACAAAGAGAAATTATTCAAGATTTCCTTGACAAGAAAATAAAAATTGACCACATAGAAGCCCTACTTGTAAAACCAGATATGGTGAAAACTCCAATTTTAAAACCTATTAAGTTTAAAAACGAAGATTTATCAAGGACAGAAAAAGAAGACCCCACAAACAATCAAGTCAATGCGGTCAAAAAAGCCGTAGGTAATCAGAATATTTTTTTAATACAAGGTCCTCCAGGAACGGGTAAGACTACAGTAATAGCCGAGATAATTCAACAGTTAGTAGAGAAGGGTGAAAAGATTCTGGTATCAGGTCAAAACCACGTAGCAGTAGATAACGTGTTGGAGAAACTTTCGCAATTTCCAAAGCTAAATCTCTTAAGAGTTGGGAACCCTGACAGGATTGATAAACAGTTATTAAAATATTCAATTGACAATTTAGTAGAGGATTACAAAATTGATTTCAAAAAATTTATTCTAAATCAGCTTTTAATAACTGAAGAATATTCTAGATGTAAAGATCTAGGTTATGATAAAAATAAGTTTAACACCCAATTAAATCAATTCATCAATTCACTTGTAAATCAATATGGTGTACTGAAAGATGTATACAAGCAACGCCATTTTATACTTCTTGACGGACTCACTGGCTTATCAAAAACGGAGTTAAATGAAACAACGGAACTATTAAGAAAATGGGTGAACGAAACTAACAATGAGTATGAAATTTTATTAAAGCCACTCATATATAATTCAATTGATGTAGTTTTTGCAACTTGCATAGGTATTAAATCAGATGAGGTATTTAAAGAAAAGAATTTTAAGTTTGATACGGTCATTATAGATGAAGCTGGAAAGGCAAACATTGCAGAATCTTTAGTAGCCATCGAACTTGGACAAAAAGTTATATTGGTTGGTGACCAAAAGCAACTTCCTCCTTATATGGATAGCTCCTTGATTGATAAAGCAGATAATCAAAGCTTTCCTAATTCTGTTTATGGTTCAGAATTTTTAGAAGAAGAAATTTTACACGCTCTTAAATCATCTTTTTTTGAATTTATTGTTAACCGTATAAATGCTGAACAATTTCCAAAAGACAATATGGAAATGTTAAACTATCAACATAGAATGCATCCTAACATTGGGCAGTTTGTTTCTGAATCTTTTTATGATGGCAAGGTGAAAATGGGTAGTAGAACCCATTTGAACAGAATTGAAATGCCAAGTCCGTTTAATAAAGAAGTTGTATTTTTTGACACCTCAAATTCGAAAAATCCGTTTGAACAGAATGATAGTTTCTCTGCAAGAAACAATACAGAATCAGAAACAATTTCTGAAATAATATTGCCAAAATTATTTGAAAGCAACATTAATCCATCCAGTATTGCCATAATAGCCCCTTATAAATCTCAAGTAGCAAATATTAAAAATCAAATAAATAAATCTGAATCCTGTAAATTTAAAAACATTGATGTTTCAACCCTTGACTCTTTTCAAGGAAAGGAATATGATATTATCGTTTTCAGTTTTACACGTTCATCTGACCACAATAACGCTCCTTTTGAAAATGGGAAACGAAAATATAGTAAAGTTGGATTTCTTGATGATGCAAGGAGGTTAAATGTTGCATTTAGCCGTGCCAAGAAAAAGCTAATTCTTATCGGAAATTCTAAAACCTTGACTGATTCTAGGTCTCACTTTGACAAAATATTTAACTATACTAACCTTTTTAGAACTCTTGTTAAACTTAGCAACAAAGAAGATATTGGGAATTTTGTTAATGTCGCTGATTTATATGATTTCAAATCTCCCTTTGAGTCGTTCTTAGAGAATTACAAACAGGGAGAGAATGCAGTTGGAAAATTTAAATCCATTGGGAAATCTCCTAAAGGAATTTTTGGGTTATTCTTTACTGTCGATGGTGTTGATTGTCTAATACCTTATTCAATGATGTCCAAGGATCTCAAAGAAAGTGTTGGAATCATGCAAGCAGGTACTGAAATGGATGTTTCAATCTATTCGATTGATGTTGAAAACAAACGGATTACTTTGAACTTAAACAATAGAAATAAAGGAAATGCAAAAAATAAAAATGAGTGTTGGGAAAACACTATAAGAAAGTACAAGAAAGGAGACAAAATAAAAGGAATTATTACCAAAGAAGTAAACTTTGGATACTTCCTTAAAATTGATACTGGCTTTGAAGGTTTACTTCACAAGAATAATATAGGTAGAGGAAAAGTGCCGAAAGTTAATGATCCTTTGGAAGTCAGAATTATTAAAATTGATTTAGAAAAAAAACAAATAGCATTTTCATATTAAATGAGCAATTTCAGTATTGACATAGAAAAATTTTATGAAGAATTGTCTGGAATGGGAAGACAGCTAAAAGGTATCTTTTGTCTTCAATATCCAATTTATTGTATTCATTCTGAGATTTCAGATTCGACTCCAGACCCACTTGACAACCTAGATAAAGTAATTGTTGATTTCATTAAAGTAAAACCTGATTTTAATTCGTTCCAAATTGGTAGTATCATAGGTACTTCCAAAAGCTTAATAGAACTAAGAATTGAAAAACTCATAAGTGATGATTTGTTAAGTAAACAAGGAAATAAACATCAACTAACAGAATATGGAATTTCTGTGTTTGAAACAAAGACACAAGTAAGACTTCACAAACAATCATATGATTTCTTCATTGATGGTATTACATTAAAGCCATTACCACGTATTTTTTATTATTACTATAAAAGCAAACTCATAAGTGAGAATTATTCCTACATCTATACAAACCAAAGAGGTGAAACAAAAATAGCACGCCCTTTTGCTCCAGACATCGTTCATACCCCACCTGAAAAAAGTTTAATAGCAGATCAGATTTTTGCTCTAGAAAGAGAGGAACGAGAAGCATTTGGAATTCCTATCGGATTACAAGGCATTGACGAAATCTCGTTTACCAAAATGAGCTTTCAAGTACTTGTTTCAGTAAGTAAATCAAATAAAGAATTAATTAAAGAGCTTATAGATGGTTACGCTATCTTTTCTTTACGAGATGAGTTATCTTACTATCAAACACTTAGAGAAAATGTAAATTTCTTTGACCAACAATTAAACGAGAGAATTCAAAATATAGAATTCAAATTAGTGGTTCCCTTTCAGAAGAAAGATAGTAATGAAAAACCTTTTCCTTATTTAACAACAAATTGGCCTGAGATAGATAGATACAAAGACTCAAACAATAAGTGTTATAATTTTAGCAGTGAGGACTTAATCAATTTCTTAAAAGCGGATATGCCATTTGGCTTTGGCATCAAAGAAATAGAAGCTGAGAATATTATAAACGATGAGGACAACCTAATGATTAATATTAGAGAGAATCATCTTTTAATAAGTGCAAATAGACAAAAACTTGTTAGTGACTTAATTAGAAAGCGTGACTATAAGATTTTCAATAATAGCCTTGAAAGAAATGTGTTCTTATTTTTCATAAATTATAGTACAGATGACCCAGTCGTTAAAGAGTTAATTGAGTTTATTCAATTAATTAAAGAATATCAGCGATTCCCATTTTCCCGCTTTATTGAAAGTCATCCAAAATATAAAAACAACATTAGACGCTTTCTTTTATTAGCAGGTGAATTTGATCTACTGGAGAAATATGATATTGAAAACCATATGATTGATTTAATGTGATGGAAACAATAATTCGAAATACCGATTTTTTAAATACTGGAGTTTTTGTTATTAACAATGACAGGAAAGACTTTCATCCGTTAAACCACTACAATGCGTTGTTTCTTACGCAAGAAAGAAATTCATCCTTAAAAAATGAAATACTACGCATAATTAATGAAGCAACTTCTGTTCTTAAAATATGTTCTTTTATCATTACAGATAAAGAAATATTTAATGCGATTTTAAACAAATCAAAAGAAAGTCAAATTGCTATTTTCGTTTTAACTCAACTAGATCAAGATAAATTAAAAAACGATTTATCTTTAATTGATTTCATTACAGAAGAAGAGATAAAAGAAAATCCAGTACAAATTCACATTAAATTTATACGGAAACTTTATGATAATGGTATTCACGTAAGAGCTTCTCTTTCCGCACATTCTAAATTTGTAGTGTCTGACAGAACTAATGGATTTATTACTAGTGCTAACTTTACAACACCATCATTAACTATTAATACTGAATCAGGTGTGTATCTCGATGAAAACAGTAGTAAACAGTTAGATATGCTTTTTGATGTTATTTTTCTTCAAGGTACAACCTTCAAACAATTTTTAGGCACTAGAAAAAAAGGCAAAATGCTTGTAGTGCAAACTGAAGCCACAATAAATAGTGATTTGCTTCCAGTACCAAGTCAATCAAAATTGAGATATACCTGCGAATCTTATGAAAACAACCTGCTTAATGAGATAATAAAAGTAATTGAGGAAGCGAGTGATTACATTTATTTGTCTGCATACAGTGTTGTTGGTTTAAACTCTTTACCAAATTTAATTCAGTCATTAAAAAGTGCAATAGGAAGAAATGTACCTGTTTTATTATTTTGTAGAGGGATGAATTATAGGAATGATCACCTAAGCGGTGTTTCTGAGCTTGTTGAGATTGGGTGCAAAGTATATGCTGATGTTTATAATCACTCAAAAGGTGTTATAAATGAAAAAACGGGTTTAATATTCACAGCGAATATTGACGGGAATCATGGATTAACCAATGGCTTTGAGGTTGGATATATTCTGAATGAAAATCAACGCATTGAATTTCTTGATTTCCACAAGAAACTAATTGAAACCTCATTCTACGTTTATGAAAGCAAGCCCACAAGAAATGAATTATTTCAAACATATATTGCTTACGAAATGATTAAGGGCCTAAATGCTCCGGTATTTCCCCAGAACTTGATCCTTTCATTTAATAAATCTCATAATGTAAATTTAGAAGAGTTAAAAAACAACATAATCTTTTATGGCAAATCGAAAGACAGCGAGTTCCTAATTATGGGAAATGCATACTTAAAATGTAGAATAAAGGACAACGTCATTCAAATTATAGAATCAGTAAAACCAAGATTTGATCTTGAAAAATATGTTCTTAAATTTTTTGAACTTAAAATCAACGATAATCAATGAAAAATAAAATACCATACCTACAAGAGTGGCTTGATTTAGCCAGTTCAGGCAAATTTGAACGTGCTCAAGAGTTATATTTTGAAAAACTTTTTGAGGCAGTTATAAATAATTTCTGTAATGAATATAGTAACACATTACCATCAGGTGGCACATTGTTCTCAGTTTTAGGGTTTTCACCTGAGCCAATAATTCTAACTGCGAAAGCAATTCAGCCCGAAACACACATAATTTTCACGACAAACAATCAAAAAGTAGATAATAGCTATTTAGAAAAATTTCTTGATTCTAATTATGAAATTATATACCTAAATGACGAGAGCTTTGTATCAATGTACAGGGCAATGAAAGAACAATTAGTATTAAATCCTGACCCACAAATTACAGTAGACATTACTGGAGGTAAAAAATCAATGGTTGCATCGGCATCCATTTTTGGAAAAGATTATGGCTGTAGAATAGTTTACGTTGACTTTTCAGAATACATTAAAGATTTACGAAAGCCTATGCCTGGTTCAGAAATACTTAATGTTGTATACAATCCATTAAAGAATCAACCAGAGATATTTTTAAAATGAAGCATCAAATAAGTTTTCTTGGAGGACAGTTAAGTCCCATTTATATTGGTATAAAAGAATTTATACCTAATAAAGTTTGTTTTATTGCTTCAGAAGAGTCAAAAGAAGGAATAAAAATATTGAAGAACCTTTTTCCTGATGTAATTTTTAGTGATTTTATCTGTGATCCATTTGATTTTTATACCATAAAAGCAAGAATAATAAGTATTATAGAGAAAATAGATGAAGAGGATGAAATAATAATTAATTTAACTGGAGGAACAAAAATAATGCTTCTTGCAGCACAATCTGTTATTTCAGAAACGTCTATAAAAGGTGTTTATATTAATCAAGATTATAGTTTCATTGAAATTCCTTCTTATTATAAGAAACAATTGTCTTCTTTTTTGTCTATAGATGAATTTTTTAGATTGAGTGGTCACAAAGAATCTTCATCAAAGACATTAGGTAACTTTACTGAAAATGATTTTAATGTTTCTAACCAAATAGAGTCATTTGCTTCATCAAATAAGTTATATTCAAAGGTAACTAATTATATACGAACAATTCATAGAGTTTTACCAAAAGATGGTATAGAAAAGGTGACAGAGTCGATATCTGTAGAGTGGGATTCTCAATTTGTTAAAATTTTTAATAAACATAAATCTATTGTTTCTTTTAAAGGAAATAATGTTTGTGAATTGTTTTTTAATGCTTCATGGTGGGAACTGATTGTCGCAAAGGAAGTAGGTAAATGGAAAAAAGCAAAGGAAATTATGGTTCAATGTGAATTACCTTTTAAATCCGATAACCAGATTTTGAAGAACGAAATAGATATTTTGGTTAATACTGGTAACAAATTGATTTTTATAGAATGTAAATCAGGATTTATCAAACAAGAAGATATTAATAAAATGCGAGTAATTAAACAAACTTATGGGGGGGTTATATCTAAATCGTTGTTGGTGAGTCGTTTTTTGCCATCTCATTCTATAATTGAAAAATGTAAAGAACTAGAAATTGAAATATTCTATGTATATCCGTTTAAAGGTATTGCAAAGCCTTTAAATGATATCCATAGGATCTTAGATAAAATTGAAAAGAAAGCATCAATATAAAGTTAGATAATATAAGTTTATTATATGAATCTTATGTTATTATACATACATAAGGTTTTAAATGATTGAAATGAAGATTTACTAACAGTCGATAAGAAAAACGGATTTTATTTAAAAGTTATTTAATTTTTTTACTCTATAAGTTATGGATACAATTCACGGAAGAGAATATTCTGACAAACGATTTAATGAAGATCTTCAAGAATATGAATATTATATAGATGAATGGGATGAGTGGAAGACTGAAGAAGAAGTTGAAGAACAAAATGAAGAAGAAGATTATTGGTTAAATGATTTTCCAAGTCAATTGAATGAAGACTAATAACATTATAAGGATTGCTAATTAGGCTATCCTTATATAGTGTTGTATATGTGCGTATTTTTTCTATTTAGTTAAGGTTTTAATATCGAGATGAATAGTTTTCTTATAAAAATGTATTTATTTTCCAAACTTTTAATTGAACGACAACAATAAGATGTGAATACTTAATTAGGAAACTCTTATGTTTTTTCTTTAATATATTTAAAGTAAATCTGAGCAAGAGTAGGATTGAAGTCCTTAATTAATCTTTGTTTTAAGGCTTGATGTATGGCTGGGATCACTGCCAATTTCTCCAAATATAATTTCTGTTTACTGCAATTAGCCAGTCAGTGTCAAAGGTTTGATAATTGAATTCATGCGGATTCAATGCCCAAGACTCAAAAGGGCCGAGATTAGTGAACTTTTTTATATGTTCTTTATTTAGCTGAATATCGTTTGCGTAAATCTGATTAATAAAGTTAATCATGGTAAGATGGTTGTGTTCTGCTACTCCATCAATCACACCAATGAGGCCAGTACCCTTTGATTTGGCTGCTGAATCAATATACATTCCGAGATATTTGCCATCATACAATGATACAATTTCGAGTCCGAGCATATCAAAAAAAACATAGTCATTGAAATTCCTGTATAGATAAGCATCCATCTTCTGTAATAGCTTTTGTTTACCCAGTTCTTCAATGATGGGATAGAGATATATAAATCGATGTGGATCAGATTCCCCTTTTGAGTTCATGGAATTAGCAAGGGCTTTAGGCAATAAGCTTTTATCCGTAATAAGCTGGTCAGGATAGTTCTCCCTGTATGCAAGGCATATTGATTTGATGAGTTCATCATATTTATGATAACTATATTTAGTACCTCCAATAGCATGGCTTAGCAAATCATGTAGTTGTCGTGGTTTGAAGATGTGTCCATATTTTTGAATAAAGTTTCCCAATTTTTTAAGATTGTCCCACCCGAGAAAGTCTTCAGCCTTTAAAAAGGTGAAAATGGGTTTTGCCAACGTCTCTACCAATGCTTTGGATAACTCTGTTTTGGACAGGATTGTAAAAAGGTTAGAGAAAATCCGGAGAAATCGGTTTTGAAACCAAAAGTTTTCCAGTTGGGCTGATACCATTGCCTCCTTGATACTATGTCCCCAAATCCCTTCTCTTGCATAGGAGGCCAAAAGATTCTTTGCTTTTTCAATGAGATTTATCTTAGTTTCATCTGAGAGAGTTAGTTCGCCTAGAGGTTTAAGGATTGATTCTAGATCCCGTGAGGATATATACAGCGTTGCTTCTGTGAAATAGAAACTTGGAATATCACTAATAAGCGGTTTTTTTGCGGTGTACGCAAACACCATTGCCCTAAAGACTTTTTCAGATAGTTTCTGATAATCGGAAAAAGCATCATAGATAATTTTGTTTTTATGGATATGTGCATGAAGGATAAGATACCTGCGATGAATCTCTTCAATGTCATTATACGTACCGTTGGATTTTTCCAATTTTTCCAGCGCTTCATTGACATAATCCTTCGTTTTCCTAAAGAGCTTGTTCTCTTTGATCTCTATCAGATATTTTCGAACATCCGCATCCACATATATTTCCAGTTCATCATGAATACTTCTATCCAGATCGATACTTTTTATATCGCGGAGAATTTCTTTTTCTTGAGGTTCCTTGCTTCCAGTGGCTACTAAGTTGAGGAGATAGAGCTGGTTAATTTTCGACAGAAAGTAGTGGATTTTCTTATCTTCCCGACCTTTGGTGTTGATATCTACGTTTTTGTAAAGGAAGTAGGATTTCTTAAAATTATCGGTCGAAACTAGGTAATGTCCATATGCGAGCTCAAGCGTGTCTGTCGTTTCGTCCTGCTCATCTTCCTTTAATTTAGTGATATACTTTTCGAAGTCTAATCTCCGAAAGGAGCAGTTAATACATTCGCATTTTAGTTCATGACCAAAGAAGGTCGATACGATTACCAGTTCGGCATCATTGATGTGTTCAAAATGGCGTAAACTAAAACCAAAGGAGTTAATTTCCTTTTTGCGTAAAGATTTTAAATCTAGTGGAGTGCATATTTTCTCGATCCTGAATTGATGGAGTTTTTCAAATATGTACTCGATCTTTTGCTGCGCTTCCACCACTTTCTTTTTTTTGATTATCGCCGTCAATTCTTTACTGATCACTATCCCATCTTCAGTTGTTGTTATCTCTTTCAGAAAATCAGTGATATCGAAATTCAGGGTCAGCATACGACCCTTGTTGTAATGCCAAACGTAATCTTCCGATGTATTAAACGGGAATACGTTGCAAAGGAAATTGGGATCGACAAAACCCAAGCCCTCAAACTTATAAATTGCCTCATACATTTGATCAATGATGTGCTTGTTAGATTGTGTACTCTCAATATATTTTTCTCGGAGCTCATATAATTTATCTGTTGCAGATTTAACACTATTTGTTAATCGGTCCTTGTGGAATAAGAATAGGAACTCCCGTAAAACATCCTCATCCCGTAAATCGTTCAACTTATATGATTGATATTCTCCTTGGCTTGATTGGTGATAAAATCTGATTTCAATGAAGTTGGATACGACGACCCATTTGCAGTTGCCGCCCACTTTGGATGCGTATAAGAATGCCTGATCTACCGGAGATATTTTGAAGGCAGGTCTATTTTGAGGTTTATCAACAGAGGTTTTGGAATCTTTAATCTCTATTACAACATGGACATCATTCTCAATTCCTGTTTCATTTATTTTGAATCTACCGAGTGCGGCATCGGGTTTGGTTACGTCGACATTGGTTTTCAGTTCTTCACGAATTAACCAATTGCTCGGGTTTTTGTAATTAAACCCAAGTACATCACCAAAGATTTCTAACATGAATCGAGATTTTATTTCTTCTTCTTTAGACCGATTTAACCTACCTGATTCAATTATGTTAATCCAACTATCAATAATATCTTTTTTTTTAATGATATCCGATTGGTTACTAAGTCTAAAGTGTTGTAAATACCTGTCTAGAAACGACGACTGGGCAGCCTACCCAAATACATAAGGAAAATTTAAATTTTGTAATCTTAGGTAGCTTTTCATTATAATTTCAATTTATCTAAAAGAGTTTGTTTTTCATAAATAAAACACTAATGTCAATGTAAAAAATTGACAGTTTTTTTCTAATAAGTAATTACAATTACATCACGATTATTTGAAAAGCAAGATATTGGGGAGTTACAAAATCTCTTCAACTAATTTAGAGCTATCTATATTAATTAAAACTATTTTATGCTGGTACAAAGTGCCCCATTCTAATTGTCTGCGTTATTGCGGTGAGAAATTCCGGAATAATTACTCCCATATTATCCAATACAGCAAGAGCGAAAAGGTCAACCCTTGCGTCTAGAGAATTTGCATTAATGGGGGGCAATGGAGTATCAAGCATATACTCTGGTCCGTTAACTCTTAATTTAACATTATAACCATGTATGTAATAGTTTCTGTAGGCATTTATGGTTGGCAGATACTTTTCAAAAAAAGTCTTGTGATTATCCAAACATATATAAATTGGATCTGTTGACCGGTAGTTTAATTTAATTAATATATCCAGGGTAGCAATATAATTTTGCATAACTATACTTGGCGGTTGCTTGCCTTTTAGGTGAACTACAACTTTTCGTATCAACGTTTCAGCCAAATAGACAAGGTTTTCAATTACAGATGCAATAAATAGAATAAATTCCTGAAACTGTCCATTAATTAATTCCTGATAAGAATTTTGGTCATCTATATCAAAAAACTGTTTTGTAGTTGCTGTTCCATCCATGAAAATCCGCTGCCTACTTATGGGAAGATCCCTTATATCAACAGTAAGAACATCATGATGAAGCTCATCGAAGTAAAGATGATAGTTCATCTCACACTTCCGGAATTTTAATGCAATTCCTTTAAGCCTCTTTTCAATTTCCTGATAGTCGATTCTATAATTATCATGCATATCAAAATTGAAAGTGCGGGTTCCCCCCGAATTGATCTTAATTAAAACCTCATTTAATAGATCATTACTTTCAGTTCTGAAATTCGATAGCGATATATTTTTTACGGATGTTTTTACCATGTTTCGTTATCTAAATCTGACGATCTCTCGATTTCGTTATTTAATGATTTAAGAGCGGATATAATTATGGAACGACATTCGTTGTGCTCAGGAAGGATTTTCAACTCGGATTCTAACAAATCCCTTAGATCCAGGTCAACCTGAAATGGCTGACCTGGAGTACCAGTTTTTACTCCTACTGATGTAAGAGCATTGTAAAAGCTAAAACGGGCTCGTTGAATAGGCTTAGCATTGTCCTCGTTTTCATCGAAATCATTAACAAAAGAATACCCCTTCAATATCAATTTAATTAAAGGAGAATTTTTATCCTCGAAGACATCAAGGCTTTCTGCAATTCGATTAAGTTTGTTGATATCCTTTGAATGATGATCTAAATATGTGCTGTAGGTTTCGTAAATACTGTCTGTTACTGACTTTGCAGGCTGCAGGTATTCAAATATATTCCTTCCATAAAACAAATGACCGCCTGAACCATCCTCTTCCAGATACCAATCCAACGCTTTGAAAAACATGCGTTCCTTAAGATCAATTTGATTATCGAAGAAGTTTGAACGATCTCCAAGTGGAAGGAATTCATATCCCATTAAACTCGTATTTTTCTCTACAATTTTTTTCTTAAAGTAATATCTTGAAATTAGGTAGTCGAAAATGGTTTCAGGACCATAATCGTTTAGTACTTTAGTTAATACTCTTTCAATTTGATAAGAGAGACGAAACCTGATCGAATGACCAATAACAATATCTTTCACTAGTTCTGCGCTGGCAGTTTTATTATCACTTAACCATAAGAAAAACATTTCAGCATCCCTTTGATTTGCCCGGTCTAAATAATCAGAAACAATAAGATATACCTCAGGAAAATTAGCCGTTATTAAACTTTGTAATCCACTAGCCAAATTGAAATTATTCTCGGGATCTTTTTTGTTATAAATTTTCAGGATTGTTTGTATGTCCCTCTCTGTAAGCTCGACAGTTCCAGGAACCTTTCTCCCATAAATACCTAATATAACATTGTCAAACTGTGAATTGTTTTGAGTTTCTAGTTTTTCAATCCTATTCCAATATTCGGTCTTTTCATTATTTTGGAAATAGATTTTTGATAAAACATCCCCACCGTATTGGGAATACAAGACTTCACTTTTTTCCAATAGTAAATCATGGAATCTTAAACCATGTTCTGATGATTTTTTTATAAGTAACTGCAGGAACTCGTAAAAATAAAATGGCGGATATTGTTGTGCTGATAAGAATTCATAAAGCGCGACAGCAATCTCATCAAAATTATCCTCTTTTAAAATTTCAGAAATCTTGACTTCAAATTCGCCCATCAAAATATTATGATCCTTCAATGCGGTTTCTGTATTTCCAAATAAATGGCCCAACTCTTCTGCTATTGATTTTGGAGCCATCAAGTTTTTAATTCTATTTATTTGAGCATTAAATTTTTCAGGTATTTTCCAGAGCACAAACAGGTTTAATCTTTCAAATACTTCCTTTTGTTCTGCAATCCCAAAGTTAATAGCGTGCAGCTCTAAAAAATTTAAAACCGATTCAATCTCTTCATCATGATGGAAGGGATTTTTGTTTCTTTCTGTTGCAAAAATTGTCCTAGGTACATCCAATAATTGTTTTAAAACAGATAGTTTATAGTCTTTCAAAAGTTCTTCTTCATAGGCTTCAACTAAAGTCTGGATTACTTTTAATCTGAACTGTTTTACTGTATCCGTTTTATCAAGGTAATAAGTTGTAATGACAAAGGAATTTGCGGAGCTATTGCTTAAGCTAGTAGAAATGAATTCCAAATTCAGCATTCTATCTATAATCTCCATTAAAAAAGGGAAGCTCTTTGCGTCATCATTTTTACTTAATTCTAAAAAGCTATCTACGAAATAATTTTGCATTGATAACTTGTAACGATTAATTACATCGTGCTTAGAAAAATCATAAATAGATGGTATTTGTTTATCTCCGGTTAATTTGTGAAGTTTAACTGAAGATTTTAATACAAACGTATAATATTCTGGGAGTGTATTTAAATCACTAAGGATGCGAACGATTTTTTCTAAGCTGGTATAAGTGGTAGCAAAACCAGTATTTTTGATTCTTTCAAATTCGAGAGCAATAGCATGATCAACCCTCGTCAAAGATGTTAAATATATATCGACAGATTTTTTTGCGATAGCCGGTCTTACAAATACAATTCTTCTTATAGTGTTGAATATTCTGCTTATTAAGGCTATTTGTTTATCATAATTCAGATCATCGACATCCTTATCCAGGGAAATCCAGGAAACGTATTTTTCCATGATTTCATCCAGAATGTGGGAATCACTATTATTAGCCTCATCCACACTACTCAAATTAAAAATGATGTTGTCTAGCAGCGTATTGAATTGGGAAATGTACTTTGAAGCGTCATTTTTATTAATGTCAAGTAAGAGAATATCACTGTAATAATCTGGCTTGATACTTTGTTCGAACCTTCCTGAAACAAAAGAAAATTCTATAAGCGTTTTCAGGCACAAATTGATCTCTGGAATCCCGATCTCATGAATCGTAGATAACTCTGAAATGATTTCAGTATTGTCATAGTTGAATGGCTCAATCAGAGCAATATTTTGTAAGAGCCGCTTTAGTTTGAACTTACTAATTTCTGTTTGATCGTTTACTTTAATATAGAAATCTTCAAAGTAATTAACTACATAACTTTTCAAAAATCCACCTTCTCTGATTCTGGATATTGAAATCCCTTCATGAATGGCTTTTAAAATCGCCACTATTAAAATAGGACTGCCATAAGACAGCTGAATTAATTCATTAATGTAATGACGGTAGCTAGAATTTAAAAGATATGATTCAAATATTTTTTGGGTTTCTTGCCGTTCCAGGTTTCCTAACTCAATCTTAAACGCATCTTCCAGTTCATACTCTTTGATCTGCTGCAACGCTTCGAGTGCCTTAAGCTTTCTTGACGTTAAGATCAGTTTTACTTTCCCTTCAAATCCATCCACTAAACGTTTAAGATCACTAATTGTTTCCGAACTATAGTTATGGGCGTCATCAATTAATATTATCGTATTTTTATTTGAAGAAAGAGCTTTTTTTAAGGTATCTATCTGGACATGCTTGCTAGTTAAGACGAGTGCTTTCCAATTTTCGAGTTTACTTACATGATTTTTAAAGAATTCTACTACCAGCCTAGTTTTACCGATCCCCGCTTCTCCGGAAACTAAAAACAAAACATTCGTTGTATTTAAAAATGCCTTTAGCTTTTCAATATCATTATCCCTTGAAACAAACTTATTCGAAAGTGTTCCCGGCTCGAATTTTTGTAACTGCATTTCATTACTAAAAAAATCACCATATTCTTGTAATTGAGCAGTTTTAAATCCCTCATTGAGCCAAAGCTCCAATAAAGGATATTGAACGTACATTGAGAATATTTTAGCTCCATCCCAGACTTTAAACTCCGCTATGTGAGATAAACCCGAGGTACAAGAAGCATAGAGGTTTTCAAGTTCCTTTAACTCTTGGGGTAGTAGTTCTACATTTGTAATGAGAACAAAAAAGGCTTCATCATTTAGTTTTGTTATTTCATTCTTAAGCTCAGCTTTTATTGTATTGAAACCCTGCTTTCGCGCTACTTGGTGAAATTTATATTGGAATCGCCATTTACCACTTTTGCCATCGTATTTACCCTGATATTGTCCATCAATACCTCCGTCTTTCCCGGGCGCAGAAAATGGCACAAAATTATTTCCGATCTCAAATGATAATAGTGCATTACAGAATAATGTAAAATCTGTAGAATTAAAATTTGACCAATTGATACTATTCATTTATAGGTTGTAAAATACTGAAAGATAAATATAACTTAATTTCAATTATTCATACAACAGCGCTTTATAAAAATATCAACTGTAAAGCATTCCCCGTATTAGACCATGTGTAAACTTATTCCAGGACGAGTCATTTAAGCAAGCGGAAGTTGGGCATAGCCCTACTTTTTGCCCCTATTACACTGCATTCGG
>JBEBTM010000024.1:0-19063 GCA_040393745.1 Thermogutta terrifontis
GTGCGGTCAGATTCGTTTCGGAAACGATCGATTGCGGAGACCAAACGATCAAGAACGGATACGACCAGGGAAATACCGGGGATCCGCAGCACTGGAAAGGCCCGTCCAGCTACGGGGTATGGGGAGCTGCCGGAACCAAGGCCGGTAAAGAAACTTCGTCGTTGTGAACCCGGCGGGAAATTCCCATCGAGATCGGTTCGCTTTCTTCGGTATATTTCGTACTATAATATAGGTGTCTTATGAAAAATACAATTCGAAGGCCTTTTGTCGAACAGAGGCCGACCGGGACGGGATTCACGCTCGTCGAACTCCTTGTCGTCATTGCGATCATCGGCGTTTTAATCGCCCTGCTCCTACCGGCCGTCCAAGCGGCGAGAGAAGCGGCCAAACGGATGCAATGCACCAACAATCTCAAACAACTCGGTCTTTCCAATCACAATTTCCATGACACTCACGGTCGGCTTCCTTGTCATGGAGGCGATCCCATGTTCACGCGGTTCAAGAAAATGGGCACGGAAGACCGCATCGACTGTGTCCATAATTACAATGTTTTCGTGGGGATCCTGGCGTTCGTGGAACAAGGCCCCTTGTACGATACCATTGTCTCCGCCTGTGATGCGGCCACGACGGTCGCTTATTCGGGAGACGGTCCCGTTCCGCGACCCTGGGAAGCGGCGGACTTGACCATTGCAGGGACGTCGACGACGATACCGAGTCCCTTCAAAACGAAGATCGCGGGGTATTTGTGCCCTTCGGATAACAACGGCAATAATATCAACGGCGTCGGACGAACCAGCTATCGAACCAATCGTGGAGGCGATGTTCCACTCAGTTGGGATTGGTCGGAACATCGGGGAGCCTATTCTTACGGCGGACACAGTCTTGTCGACTTTTCCGGGTTTACCGACGGCCTCAGCAATACGGTTTTAATTACGGAATCGGCCATCAGCAACGACGGCGCCTACACCATGTATCTTTCCGCCCTGGTCAAGGAAGTGACTTCTCGCCAGGCTCCGAGCGAATGCTCGCAATACCGGGGAAAAAGCGGAATGATCAATCCGGTCACGAAAGGTTCGGGCAGCAAAGGATATCGCTGGGGAGACGGCCGTATGTGCTATTCCGGGGTTTCCATCATGGCTCCCCCGAATACGCCGAGTTGCATCGACGGAACGGGGGCCGACTCGGGAGAGTGTTATATCACCGCGAGCAGTTATCATCCCGGCGGCGTCAACGCGGTCCTGGCCGACGGTGCGGTCAGATTCGTTTCGGAAACGATCGATTGCGGAGACCAAACGATCAAGAATGGATACGACCAGGGAAATACCGGAGATACGCAACATTGGACCGGTCCGTCCAGCTATGGAGTCTGGGGGGCGGCCGGGACAAAGTCGGGAAGCGAATCCAAATCATTGTAAATTGAAAACAAAACGAGAGATCAACGACCGTTTGGTTCGAGAAAGGTGTTCCATGAAAACCAGTATGTGTAAAATGAAGGTTCTTACCGTTTTTATTGCCATGTCGGCAATGTTGTTCCTGATCGTCGGGTGTGGAAAATCGGTGTTGAAAACGGATCTGGTGAGGGGAACGATCACCCTGAACGGCCGGCCCTTGGCCGAGGCTTCCGTCGCGTTTTCGCCGGCTACTCCCGGAGCCGGAAATCCCGCCTATGCCCGCACGGACGCCAACGGGGTCTATGAGCTTCAAACGAATTTAGGGGCCCCGGGAGCGGGCACGACTCCGGGAGAGTATATTGTAACAGTATCAAAAGCGATCATGGTTCCAACGGGAAAAACCTCGATTCAGCCCGACGGAACAAAGTCCGAGGAGAAGGAACCTAAAAACCTTCTTCCCGAAAAATACGGCGATAAGAACAAAAGCGAATTCAGGGCCACCGTTGTTTCCGGGAAAGAAAACGTCTTCAATTTCGATCTTGAGGGCCCGGAAAACTGACGCATGAATTTTTCCGTTCGCACAAGCAGGGTGTCACGGGGTTGAAAAACACGTTCACCTTAATGATTCAACAACGGCCCGTTACTTGCCGGTTTGCAGGTGCGGGCCGTTTCTTTTCGGACTTCCGTGATATAACGGATCACGTCCGCTCTCCACTGCTTTGTTTTTTCTCTGTGCATCCACGGACCGCATGGTCTGTCTCTTTATATCCGACTGCCAATTTCACATTCTCTTGGTGTGGACATTTCGAGGTTTTCCGGAATTTTTTTCGAAAACAGTCGCGAGCTCTTATTTTTCCCTATTGTTTGCCGCTTTGACTCGTCTAAGATAAACGGGACATGCCTTTTTGCCCACCACGCTCCCAAAACGAGGCTGTCTTACTTACATCGCATAACGGAATCATTTTCCGTCTCAAATTCGATATAGAAACAATGTCGTCAAAAAGGAGTTTACCATGTCTTCCCCTTGGAAAATCGCGTGCCTTGCTTTTTTGTTTCTCCTGGCTCTCTCAATGTCGAGTTTCGGACAGGGCGTCCTGGTCAACGAGTCCGCCAGTGCCGTACAGCTTCCTCGGCACCGAATCTGGCCGCCACCTCATCCTCCCCGGCCCATTCCCACGCCGACACCCACGGCCAGCTACGCCATAAAATCACTGGAAGTTTCGGCAAACGTCGAAGGTCAAATCGCTGAAGTCAATGTTTCGCAGACATTTACGAACACGGGCTCCCGGCAGATGGAAGTCTCTTTCGTGTTCCCGCTGCCTTACGACGGGGCCGTCGATTCCATGACGCTCCTGGTCGATGGCAAGGAATATCCGGCCAAATTGCTCGACGCCAAGGAAGCTCGAAAAACTTACGAGGACATCGTTCGACGAAATCTCGATCCCGCTTTGCTCGAATGGATGGGCACGGGCATGTTCAAAACCAGCGTATTCCCTGTCCCCGCCGGAGCGAGTCGGACCGTCCAACTCAAATACACCCAACTCCTGCGGGTCGACGGAGGCCTGACCGACTTTCTCTTTCCGCTTGGGACGGCCAAATACACGGACAAACCCATCGAAACGGTCGAGATTCACCTCAATATCACGGCTCCCGACGAAATCAAAAACGTCTACAGTCCCACACACGAAATCACCGTGAAGCGGCCCGGCCCGAAAAAAGCGGCGCTCACCTACACGGGCAAGAACACGGTCCCCGAGGGCGATTTTCGCCTACTTTACGATTCCGGCACCGGCGAGGTCAGCACCCGTGTGCTCAGCTACCGGCCCGACGGCAAGGACGACGGCTATTTCCTGCTGCTCACATCGCCCAAGATCGAACAAGCGGAGGAAAAGATCGTTCCGAAAACGGTCATCTTCGCATTGGACCATTCCGGCAGCATGTCGGGCAACAAAATCGTCCAGGCCCGGGACGCGCTCAAGTTTGTCCTGAATAATCTTCGGGAAGGCGATTCGTTCAATATCGTCCTCTACAGTAGCGGCGTGAAGACTTTCAAGCCGGAAATCCAGCCGTTTAACGAGGAAACCCGCAAGGAAGCCTTGGATTTTGCCGACTCCATCCGTGCCACGGGCAGTACGAACATCGATGCGGCCCTGAAATCGTCGCTATCATTGATCCAGGATTCCAAGACGCCCGGCTATGTGATTTTCCTCACCGACGGCCGACCCACCGTGGGTGAGATGAACGAGATGAAATTAGCCGAAATCGCGAAAACGGCCAACGAGCACGGAGCCCGACTGTTTTCCTTCGGCGTGGGTTACGATGTCGATGCCCGACTCTTGAACCGTTTTTCGAACGATAACCGGGGTCAATCCGAATTCGTCAAACCGAACGAGGACATCGAAGACCGCGTGGCCCGGCTCTACAACCGGATCAGTTCGCCTGTTTTGACCGATGTGACCTTTAAATTCGGCAGCAAAGACGAATCGACGCCATCCTACGGCACGAACCGGGTCTATCCCGACGGCAAGTTCGATCTCTTTGCGGGTGAGCAACTTGTCATCGTGGGCCGGTATTCCAAACCGGGCCCGGTTGACGTGCTCGTTTCCGGTAAAGTGGGCGAAGAGGACAAGGAATTTCATTTTGAAGGCGTGTTTGCCGACAAGGGCGGTGTCGAAAAAAGCGGTGACCAGAATCTGGCGTTCATTCCGAGGCTCTGGGCGCTGCGGCGTATCGGTGAAATTCTTGACCAGCTTGACTTGAAGGGACAAAACGAGGAACTCGTCAAGGAACTCGTTGAAATTTCCATGCAATACGGCATTCTCACGCCATATACATCGTTCTTGGCCGATGAAAACGCGAACCTGACCGATAGGGCGTCCAATGTCCGCTCCAGCCGGGAGCTGACGCGAAATCTCTCGGAAACCTCGGGCGAATCCGGTGTGCGACAGCGCGCGGCGAACCAGTTGTTCCTGCGGGCGGATCGGGTCGGCGACGCGAACATGGGCGAAAAGCGCATGGAAGCCGAAATGGCCATGGCCCCGGCCCGTCCGGCGGCGATGGCTCCCATGGAAAGGCGAGCGTATTCCGGCGGTATGGGTGCCCGCAGCAGTGGGAGTGGGGGAATCATGGCCGATTCCTCGTCGACTTCCGAACCCATCGGCGGTCGGGAGTCCAATGTTCGCCAGATTGGCGACCGGGCCTTCTTTCAAAAGCGGGAACCGACCAAGGACGCGGAAAAAGCCGAATACGTCTGGATCGATTCCACGCTGACCGAAGAGCAGCAGAAGCCGGAAAACGTGACACGGATCAAACAGTTCAGCGACGACTATTTCAAACTCGTCGAGGATCATGGCCCCGAAGTCACACCGTTCCTGTCCCTCGGCGGCTCGCAGTTGCTCAATATCGCCGGTCGAGCCTATCGCATTGAACCGTGAACATGAAATTTTTCCGTTGAAACACTATCATTCGGCGGGAAAAATTGATAGAATGCCGCGATCGGTCGTTCGTTTTCAAACAACCGATTCACGGCATTTTTCCGTTTTGGTCGACACCGTAATGCAAGAAAAGGAACCTTCACGATGGTCATGAAAAAATTCATCAACGATCCCAGCAACATCACACCGGAACTCCTCGAAGGTTACACGTTGGCTTACCCGAAAAAGGTGAAACTCGTTTCGGAAAAGATCGTCGTCCGAGCCGATGAAAAGCCGAAGAACAAGGTCGCGGTCATCACCATGGGCGGCTCGGGCCATGAACCGGCCCTGAGCGGTTACGTCGGTGAAGGCATGCTCGACGCTTCGGTCGTCGGCGACGTTTTCGCCGCGCCGGGCGCTCCCAAGGTGATCGAAGCGCTGCGGCTGTTCAAGGACCACGCCGGTGTCCTGTTGGTCATCCTGAACCACGCCGGCGACGTGATGAACGGCAACATGGCCTACAACATGGCCGTGAAGGAAGGAATTAACGTCCAAAAAATCCTGACCGCCGAAGATATTTCCGCCGGGATCGACGCCCCGCTGGAAGACCGCCGCGGACTTGGCGGGTGCGTGCCGCTGATCAAAGTCGCCGGTGCGGCCGCGGAAGCCGGTTTGAGCCTGGATGAAGTCGTTGCCGTGGCCGAAAAGTTCAACGGGAGCATGGCAACCTTGGCAGTAACGATGAAGACGGCGACTCACCCGCAGTCGGGCCAATATATTTCGGAACTCGCCGATGACGAAATGATGATCGGGATGGGCCAACACGGCGAAGGCGGGCAAACCGGTCCCGAAAAAATCAAAACCGCCGATGAAACCGCCGAAATCATGGTCAAGGAACTTGCTAAAGCCGTGAAGGCGAACAAGGGTGACAAGGCCATGCTCATCGTCAACGGCTCCGGTGCCACGACGCTCATGGAAATGTTCATCGTCTATCGCAAGGCCCACCAGGTCTTGACCGGCATGGGCATCCGGCTCGTCGACGGTCGATGCGAAGAAATCCTGACGGTGCAGGAAGCCGCGGGGTTCCAAATGTTCCTGGCGAAACTGGACGACGAAACGCAAAAGTATTACGAAGCCCCGAGCAACGCCCCGTATTGGGTGACCCGCTGAACCGCTTCCTCCGTTTAACCCGGCGTCCCGAGCACCGGTTCCGAATGTCATGCCGCTCCGACAAATGTTTGCCTTCGCAGTCGCCTTTGTTTTTGCGACAATGACAATCGCGACCGCGGAGGACGACGTTGAAGGTCTTGTCCGGATGCGGCTCGACCCCGTTGTCGGGCCTGCCGAGTCCATTCGGGCATGCACGGTCGGCGTCGTTTTTCAAGGGCAAAGCCATACCTTCGGCTTTGGTTCTCTCGATCCCGATTCGAACCGAGTCGCCGACGGACAAACGCTGTACGAAATCGGTTCCGTGACGAAATTATTCACGGGTCTGCTCCTGGCTGACATGGTTCTTCGGGGCGAGGTCGCGGCTTCGGATTCCTTGGCCGACTTGCTGCCGGCCGGAACGGTGATGCCGGAAACGGACGGAAAACCGATCACGCTAGAGCTTCTCGCCACGCACCGAAGCGGGTTGCCACGGCTGTCACCGAATTTCCGGGACCTCGGCGGAAAGACGCCGGAAAATCCGTACAGGAGTTTTACACGGGAAATCCTGTACGCTTCCCTGACCGACGTGTCCGGAAACATCCGACCCGACTCGCGTCACGAATACAGCAATTTCGGTTACGCTTTGTTGGGCGGCGTCCTGGCAGGCCGGACCGGCGAATCGTATGAAACCTTGGTTTCACAGCGTTTTCTTAAGCCGCTTGGCATGTCGGACACCGTTTTCGAGCCGGGTGAATCACAATTATCCCGATGGGCTCCGCCGCATGGGGCCGACGGAAAACCATGCGACAATTGGAACCTCGCGGCCTACAATCCGGCCGGCGGACTTCTTTCGACGGCAAGCGACATGAATCGCTTCGCCACTGCGGCATTGGGCGAAGGGGAAACCTCGGACGAAAAAGAGCGCAAACGCCTGAACGCCGTTTTCGAGCTTGCCATGAAACCGATCGCCGAGGTGCATAGCGGTCACAAAATCGGCTTCGGCTGGTTCTATCATCCCGAGGAGAAATTCTGGTGGCACAACGGCCAGACCGCCGGTTATTTTTCGATTCTCGTCATCGACCGTGAAAACCGGCTGGCCGTAACGATATTATCCAACCGAGGTGAAAGCGCCCCGGAGCGTGTCGCTCTTTCGATACGGAAAGCCCTTCTCGAATCGATTCACCGAGAAAGTGCTCATGATACGCCATGAGAGCCGACCGACTCCTCTCTACAAGACGCTTTTTCGGGCGTAATCGCGCATCGCTTCCAGGTTTTCCGTCGGCGTATCCCGGGGAACCTCGCAGCCGGCCCCGACGATGAAATGCCGGCCCGCTTGACCGTGACACAGGGCGACCGCTTGCGTGATTTCCTCCGGCGTTCCGTTTCGCAGCACGGCCACGGGATCGAGATTACCCGCCAGGACCTGATCCGGCCCCGTTTCCTCGCGAGCCCGGGCCACGGAAACCATCGAATCCAGGTCGACCATGTCGCAACCCAACCGACCGATATCGACCAAACTCCGGCTGATATTGCCGCAAATATGCAATCGCACCCGGGCGCCTGCGGCGTGAATATTGTCGACAAGCTGTTTTTCGAACGGAAACACGAGATCCCGGTAGCGTTTCGGTCCGATGAGCGAAGCCGCGGCGTCGCCGATGCCGATGAGATCGCAGCCCGCCTTGATCTGCGCCTCGGCGAACGCCGTGGCCGTGCGAACGTTGAATTCGAAAAGACGGCGGACGAACTCGACGTCCTCGACCAGGTCCGTCATCAAATGATTGATCCCACGGAGATCGGCCGCTTCCGCACAGGGACCTTCGACCCAGCCTTCGATAAGTTTTTCGCCTTTGATTTTCCGTGCAAAACAATCGGCGGCGAGAACCCGGTCGAGCATCCGTGAGCCGTCCCGGAGCGGATCGGGGCTCTTCAGCAATTTGAGCCGGGACTTATCATACAACAACGGCTCAGACTCGTCGATCGCCGGGGGCTGATCTTCGAAAACATGAATTTTCGCCCCGCAATCGGTCGCTTCCCGGGCCGGATCGCTGATGCAGGACACGACGTCGATGTCGAATCGCCGGGCCGTTTCAAGCTGGCCTTCGACCAAAACGCGATAATCGGACGTATATTCGCCGTAGGTCACGCCGATTTGATCCGCCGCGAACATCATCGTGATCGGCATGAAAGCCAACCGGTCCACGGGGCGGCGATCCAAGGTCGCCAGGATGCGTTCGTATCCGTTCATGATATTTTGTGCGTTAAGTTTTACCGCATCCGCCGGAGCATGTCGCCCAGGGTTTGATCGATGGAAAATTTCGGCAGCCAGCCGGTTTCACGCCGCAATTTCGTGCCGTTTCCGATGAGCACGCGAGGTTCGTTCGGTCGCAATCGGGCCGGATCGATTTCCGTTTCGACTTCCAGGTCCAGGATCTTCGCCGCCTTGAGAATGACGCTCCGAAGCGACAATCCGTCACCCCGGCAGACGTTGTAAATCCCGCCGTTTTTTCCATGCGATAAAAGCCGGTCATACGCCTGGACCACGTCCCGGACATCGGAATAATCCCGGATCAAATCAATGTCGCCCGTGGTCAAAACGGCCCGGGATCGACCCGCCTGTTTCGCTTGAAGGAGCTGACGAAGGAACGAGGGCACGGCAAAGCGTTCATTCTGACCGGGCCCCGTGTGATTGAAGGACCGGGTTGAAACGATATCCAAGCCGTAGGTTTCCACGTAAAGCCGAACAAGCTGCTCCTGGGCAAGCCGGGCCACGGCGTAAGGATTGCCGGGCCGAAGCGGCGTCTGTTCGTCCACGGGCGGAATTTCATGCTCTGGAATTTCGTACACTTCCGATGAACCGACGGACAGAACCCGACAAGGATGTCTCGCGTTCCGAATTCCTTCGAGCACGTTCAACAAGCCCGCGAGATTATTCGAAACCGCCTCGGCCGGGGCTTGCCAGCTTGCCGCGACACTGCTCACGGCCGCGAGATGGATCAGCCGGTCGGGTTGGAATGCGGCAATCACTTCCGCCACGGCCTGCGTGTCCAGGAGATCGATCGTTTCAAAGCGGCACGGACAGCGAAGCGGGCGGAAACCGGCTTCCGGAATATGCCGATCCAGTGCGAGAATGTCCGTGGTCTCCGCCGCCGTGATGTCGTAAAGCTCCAACAAAAACCGGGCGACGAATCCGCCGCCGCCGGTGATGAGAATGCGCGTCACAAATTTGCCCTTGCTTTGTCGTGAATGGAAACGTATAATTCCGGTAGTTCAAATCCCTTTGTCCGAGTTTGCTGGAAGGTCACACTTTTTCGTGGGTCGAAGTCAATTCCGGCAAGTGCAGGTGCACGCCAGACTTCCATCCGTCTCGAAGCGACAATTTCCTGTCGCGAGCTCCGGGAAGGGATTTGTTCTTTTCTTGACGACGGACCCGAATACCGACCAAATCGGCTACTTCTTGAAAATGAAGAAAACGGCCAAGATCAAAAAAACGAAGCCGACCAAGTGGTTCCAGCGTAACTCTTCTTTGCTGAAAAAGAATAACGTGAAGCCCGTGAACACGGAGAGCGTTATCACTTCCTGAAGCACCTTGAGCTGCCAAAGATTGAACGGGCCGCCGTTTTCCATGAATCCGATCCGATTCGCGGGCACCTGGCAACAGTATTCGAACAAAGCAATCCCCCAACTGAAAAGAATTACCAAGGGTAACCCCAACCGGGCAAACCAAGGATATTCTTTCGAGCAATACAAATGTCCATACCAGGCGAACGTCATGAAAACGTTCGACAGAACCAAAAGCAGGATCGCGGCAATACCCTTGGAAAGAAGCATATAAGCCCTACTTTCCTCCCTGGGCGGCCATTTCGCGGAAATATTGTTCGATAATATCCCTGTAATGGGCGGGGAACTCCTTTTCGATTTTCAGCAGGGCTTCTTCACGCTGTTTCGGCGGCAGGTCGCCCCAGTTGTCGCCGGGATCGAATTCACGCCGGTCCACATTGCCGGGCCCCTTCTGCTTGAGAATTCGACTGTCCTCGGCGGGCTTATTGCCTTGCTGGCCTTCCTGTCCGTCGCAGTCGCCCGGTTTTTTGCACTGGGATTCGATTTTTTCAATGAGTTCGTCCAACGACTTCATGACGTCGCCTTCGGCCTGTTGGGTGTCTTCATCGGTGCGGCCTTTGGCCAAACGACGACGGACATCGTTCATTTTCCGGGCGATATTTTGCGGATCTTGCTCCTTTTTACTGTTTTCCAAGTCGAATTCCAGGAGTTTCGCCATTTCCAGATACCGCCGGGGCACGGTCGCATCGCTTTCGGCAGCCTGTCGGAACGCTTTGATCGCCTCCAAACCTGGTTCGGGCTGCGTGAGATGATTGGATACCACAGCCCGATTGAGCAACACACCTGCGGGTTCGATCGTGCTTTCGGGCTTCATCTCGGCGAGAATCTTGCCCGCCTCATCGTAGAGCCGAGCCTGAACGAGCCGCTGAGCCAGATAATACCGGAGCGAACCGACCAGATAATTCGAAGTTTCCGCATCGCCTAAATGGGCTTGAAGCGGAAGTTGGGGGAGCTGGACCGTCTGTCCAAACGGCAATTCCTGCCAAGCCATATGGTCACAAGCGTCCAGATAATCGGCCACGGCCGGCGAGGCTTCACGCAGAGACGCAACGGTCTTTTCGAATAACATCTTTCCACCCGCCGGTTTTTCCGTCGCGTCTTCGGAACTCCGGGGCCACTGGGCCAGAATGCTTTCCCGCCGCTGCTGTGTGGTCACACCTTCTTGGTGGAGCCAATCGGAAAGAGCGTCGCGAACGGTTTCCGTGGTGGGAACAGCCCAGTTTTCAGGTTCTCCGGCCGCATGGCATTGAGACGAAACTCCTCCGATCAGCAGGAACAGGGCAAAAAGCACTGGCACGGTAATGGAAAAAAGACGCGACATGGCGGTTCCTCAAAAAAAGTCTTCTTCATCGAAGACACAACTGCTATGGTCGACTTCAGCGGCATGGGGAAAAGGGAAAGGCTCTTCGGCTTCCTTGATGGACGGAAGCGACCCGACCACGGTTCCGTAGAAATCGGGGCTCACCTCCGGGCGGTCGACACAGCCTGCGAAGGCGACACTGGACAGAATCAGCAGGAACGAAAAATTACGCATGGCAAATCGAGTGGAACACGGTGATGGAAACCGCTCCATTATATCCCCCTGAAAAGGAAAATCAAGCAAGAAGTTGCTATTCCACGGCTTTCATTTTCACCAGACCCGTCTTGGCCACGGCGAGCGGATCCTTGGTCGCCCAGTAATCCGGATTAAACACTTCGAAGGACAAAAAACCCTTGAAACCGTTGCCCCGAAGCGTTTTCAGGATCATGGCCAAGGGCGCAACACCGTCGCCGGGGTAAACGCGGTCCTTATCGGCGGCCCGCTCACGAGGCGGGCCGGCCGGGTAATCGTTCATGTGAAAGCAACTCATCGCCGCTCCGTTAAGCAGGGCCAGCGAGTCGAAAGAACTGCCGCCCCGATAGAGATGGTAAACGTCCAAAAGAAGCTCCGCCTTGGGATGGCCCGAATGGACGGCAATCGCGGTCACATCGGCCAGGCAGTTCATCGTTGGAACGGCCCCCCAGATTTCGAGCTGCGGGACCACACCGAATTCCTCGCCGATGTCCAGAATGGTCCGGTAGCGTTCGCCCAGGACTTTGAAGTCGTCCATCCGCCGATTTGTCACGCCGGAAGCCGTTGCGGCAATGCGGGTTCCGCCGATTTCTCGAAGCCAGTCCATTTCCCGCTTCATCTGCTCGATCCCTTTGGACCGGGCCTGTTCGTCGTCCGAAGCCCAGACGAAAAAAGCGCAGGCACCAGCCACGGCGAGATTACGGTCTTCGATCCGTTTGCGTAAATCACCCAATCTCCCGCCTTTTCGCTGAAATTCGTCGAGTTTTCGCGTCCAAGGTTCAATCGCATCGTATCCGGCATCGGCAGCAACATCGATTTCCTCTTCGATGGAGAGGTTGAACCCGAGCAGGGTTCCGAAGTTGAGGGAGTAGCGAAACGGCGTCGGTTTTTCAGGCTCCACGATTTCGGCAGAGGAAAAACTCGGTCCAACGGCGGCACCTGCCAAGGCGGCGGTGCCCAGCGTCAGCAGATCACGTCGGGAAAGAATAGTCATTGTTCTTCGCGGGAAAAAGGGGCGTGACGGTTTCGCCCGATTGTAAGGATCGTGAGGAAAAAATGAAACACTCCGCAACGTCATCGGACGAACAGATCTATTCATTTTTACGAATGTTAATTCCCTGACTTTGCACTAGATGATGGAATTCACTCCCGGGGAATTTCGTAACCTTTTCGCTGTTCCCGCGCGATCAATCCTTGCGATTGTTCGTCACCGGTCTTTTCCGTCTTCGGATCCCACGCGACATCGCGGTTCAATCTCGCCGTAATGGCCGCGAGGTGGCAGACGTTCATCGCCTGGACATGCGTGAACACGTCGGAAACGGGCAAGCCGCCTTCACGGATGCAACGGACGAAATTTTCCTTGTGGCCTTCGAACGGTTTGCCATTATAGAGCTCGCTGAACCGTTCGTCGGGGAAGATTTCCCGGATTTTGTTCTTGATCTCCTCGAACGGTTTGCCCGCGATGCGACCTCGACTGACATGGATTCGGCCCTTCGCGCCTTCGAACAGAATGCCGTTGCCGTCCTTGGAATGACTCGTAACGTTCATGACGAGTTCGTCCGCGAAACGGCATTCGATGTCGAATTTATGAGACGTATTATAGCGGTCCGTCTCCGTGGGATAACCGTCTTTGTACGGAACCGGATGCTCGGCAATGAGCGGCTTGAACAAGACGGGCCCCTGGTCGGGTCCGAGGCGGTCGAGAGCCCAGAGGGCGCAGTCGACATGGTGGGCTCCCCAGTCGGTGAACTTGCCACCGCTGTATTCGTACCACCATCGGAATTCGTAATGCGTCCGGCTGTTCCGGGGCAAACTGTTTTTACCTTCCCAAGCGAGTTCTTTCGTGGCGATGTAATCGACCTTGTGCGCCTGGCCGAGCCAGAGGTCGAAATCCAGTTCCGTCGGCACGTCCGCTTTGGGAATCGGACCGCAAACGGGGCTGCCGCCGATGTCGCAGACGATTTTCTTAATGTCGCCCAAGAGTCCTTTGCGGATCATGAGCGTCGCCAAGGCGAACTGGTCCCGCTGGCTGCGCTGCTGCGTGCCGACCTGGAAAACGCGGTCGTATTTTTTGCAAGCCTTACGAATGAGTTGGTTTTCTTCAATGGTCAGCGTGAGCGGCTTCTGGCAGAAAACGTGCTTACCGGCCTGGAGGGCTTCAATGGCGATTTTCGTGTGCCAGTGATCCGGCGTGACAATGGAGACCACGTCGATGTCCTGGCGGTCCAGGATGTGGCGATAGTCTTTGTACTCGTCCATTTTGCCGTTGTCGCCTTTTTTTCCGAAGCCGGCATTCTGGGCTGCGGCGAGGTGGGAGGCATCGACGTCGCAGACGGCCACGATGTCGAGCAGGCCGTTGAACCCATGGGCGTCACCGCGACCCATACTGCCGACGCCGATACATCCCATTCGGAGTCGATCACCGACTGTCTGGGCCCGAACAGGCTGGGCGCTGCTGAGGAGATAAGGTGTCAAGCCGACGGCCGCGGCGCCCAGGGCCGATTGCTTCAGAAAATCACGTCGTGTAGTTTTGCGCATGTTCGTTTGTTCGTTTGAAAATGAGAGGTTGACAGGGGATGTGGACCGTCAAGCGGCGGTTCGAGTATAGCAATCCCGTCAGGCAGCGTCAAGTTTTTTCGGCTTTTTGGCTGATTAAGCCCTACCTCGGGCAAATGCCCCGGTTTGAAGCGATTGTTCCTTCTTTCCGGCTTTCGATTTTCGAAAATATTTCGGCGGGAATTCCTGAAAAGACTTGATTTTAGAGTCGCCAGGCGGTAGACTTCAACACTTGTATACTAGATTTTTTCTCGCGGAATGACAACTTCCGTACTGATCATTTGCCGTCGTGCCAAAATGGAAGCGGAATCGGGCCGCAAGGCTCTGTTGACGCGACACTTAATTGCGGAAATCCCAAGGCCGTCCTTTTACGATTGAGGTGCTCATTATGACAAAAAAAGAAATCGTTCGTACCATCTCGGAAAAGCTGGGAATGACCCAGTTGAAAACCAAGGAGATCGTCCAGAAGACCTTTGACGCGATCGTTGACACGATCGTCGAGGAAGGGCGCATCGAACTCCGCAATTTCGGCGTCTTCGAGGTTAAAAAGCGAGCCGCTCGCAAAGCGCGGAACCCGAAAACCAGCGAAGAGGTTTTTGTGGAGGAAAAATGCGTCGTGACCTTCAAGCCGGGCAAAGTCATGGAAGAACGCGTTCTGAGCCTCAAAAACAAAGTCAAGGGCAAGAAATAACGTAAACGCCCTTCGGGTACGGTTTTTTCTCGAAAGATGATTGAATCGGTTCGACCGAAAACAAGGATTAAGGCGAAATTAGCTTTTTTTTGGGCAAATTACCCCACGCAGGCCGGAAGTTTTCTACAGTTTTAAGCTCCGGCCTTCCGATAATTGCAGACAGGGTGTTCGAATTCGAGCCCCTTTGAATGCACTTTTGCAAAAAAAGTTTCGTCTCCCGGTCCATGACGGTGACGGATGGACGTGAATCCCTTGTTTCGCGGAGAAATGCCATGCTCAATAAGCTCTTGTTAGTCATCCTGTTGGGATTGATTTCGGTCAGTGCGATCGGCTGCGTTCATCCTGTTTATTCCGGCGATCCCACCCGGCGGGCCACACAGTTGATCTATAGTTCGGAAAACGAACGCTTGATCCACGATGAATGGGAACGCTTCTGGATGTTGGATCAACCGAGCCACATGACGCCCTACCGCACACACGGCGGTATCATCTGAGCCCGAATTTTCCCGGAGCCGGGGTATCGGCCCGGGGAAAAACCTCACAAATCCCATGGAAACCCGAAAACCGCGGTCTCGTAACCTCGGTTTTCGGGTTTTCGTCTGTTGGTCCGAACGATCCTGTTTCCAGCCTCATTATGTCCGATCAATCGACCCGCCGTGAAATGCTCGGCAAAATTCTCCTCGGCGGTGCCGCCCTCGGAGCCCTGAGCCACGAAGAGAAAAACCTCACCGCCGCAGGGTTAGGCGATATCGACGCCGTTTCTTCGGCCACGCGACTGGACACGAACTGGTCCAAGCTCAGCGATCTGAAGGAAAAAATTCCCATGGCCGAACTGTGTAAAGTTCCCATGAGCCGAATGATCCTCGGAGGCAATCTGGTCAGCGGTTTCGCCCACGCCCGGGATTTGCTCTACGTTTCCGATCTCGTCAAGGCGTATCATACGAAAGAGAAAACCTTTGCGACATTCAAACTCGCCGAAGCCTGCGGAATCAACTCTTTCCTGATGAATCCGAGTCTGTGTGAGTTGGTCAACGAATATTGGGAGCGGGCCCGACGGAACGCTCCAGTTTATGACCAATTGTAGCGGCCGGACTCCGGAGCAGATTTTAGCCAATTTTCAGCGTTCCATCGATTTCGACGCGACTTCCTGCGTCCTGCAGGGCGAGGTGGCCGACCGACTGGTTCGGGAGGGTGACTTCGATACGATTCGGCGCTGCCTCGACTTGACCCGGAAGCATGATCTTCCGGCGGGGATTGCCGCACACCGGTTGGAAACGCTGAAAGCCTGTGTACGGGAGAAGATACGACCCGATTACTGGATGAAAACCTTCCATCATCTTCAGTACTGGTCGGCCGGAACCGCCGGCCGGGGCGAGCATGATAACGTGTACTGCCGGGAACCGCAGGAGACTCGGGATTTCATGCGGGACCAGCCGGAGCCTTGGATCGCCTTCAAAGTCCTCGCGGCCGGCTCGATTCGGCCCGCCGACGGCTTCCGCTATGCTTTCGAAGGTGGGGCCGACTTCATCTGTGTGGGCATGTATGACTTCCAAATCGTTGACGATATCAACATTTGTGTTGATGTCCTTAAAACCCTTCCGGGGCGTCAGCGGACATGGATCACCTGATGAACGAAAATCATCCCAAGAAAAAACGAAAGCCGCAGCGCATCCAAAAATGCGAGCGGCGTTTCTTTTCTAACGTCAGCCGGTGCCGATCAGGCGTAGGCGTCGAATTTCGAGCCCATGCCGATGGCTTTTCCAGGTGATTGGAGAGGTGTGGCGGCACTCTCGATCAAACCGATAACGGCTTGACCGAGCTCCTTATTCACCTCCATTGTCTTCTGCAGCATGGTCATCTGGACCTGCATGGCCGTCTGAGCCTGTTGCTGCTGAATCGCACCAGCGATAATGGAATCCATTGGCTACCATCCTTTCGTTAAAGGAAATAACAGACAAGGAAGACACCCTGTCTTGCGTATCCAGCCTATTTTACGATGGAGTATTCTTTCTTTCAAGCAAGAAATCGACAAAACACCAAAATATGTCAAAATTTACCTGAAAATCTCGGTATATACGTCTTGGCACGGTTGGGAAAAATCGCGACAATCCCCCGGTGGGCGAAACTCGGGAGACGACCGGCATTGTTCCGATTGTCGAAAAAACTCGGATGCCGGTGTTTCTGAGGGAAATGGCGACTCTTGGGGTTTTCAGCCGGAAAAAGACACGAAATCGGTCGAAAAGACGAAATTCCTATTGAGTTGTTTTTTCTTTTCAAAGTATACTCATCCAGTTGGACAAGGCAGGCGGCCCATGCTGTTCATTACGTTATCGGGCTGTCTATCCTAAAGCACGCGATTTATCAGGTTTCTTATTTTTGAAAGAAAAAATTTTTCGCGAACATTTTTGAACGTGCCGACGTATTATATCCCAGAAGGTTGAGTCAAAAATAGCCTGTCATGGAAGACAAGCGTGATGCCGACCTCGGGATCGACCAAATTTGAAGGAGAAGAGCCATGAACGTCATCAACACACAGTCGGTTCACCCCATGCAAACCTTGCAGGGTACTCATCGTATGTCGACCGCGAAGGAGATTCAGCCGACGACTACGCAAAGTGCGCCCCTCCAGGATGATGTCAAATTCTCTGCGGAAGCTCTCGACCTCGGCAACGTGCAGCAGGCGGAATCTTCCTCGGCCGGTGTTCGGTTTGAGCTGGTCAATAGGATCAAGGCGGAAATCGCTGCAGGAACCTACGACACGCCGGACAAAATGGACATTGCCCTGGATCGCATGATCGGTCGGATGAATCCCCGTTGATCTCCGCCGTCAGTAATCCCCCCTGCCATCCCCTCCGGTTGAAGTTGAAGTGTGATTGTTTCCTCGTCTTTCGGTCGAAATCGCAAGACCCTCTTGGCGTTTTCGGACCGAACCGTCCTTCCTTGATGACATCTCCGATACGCGGTTCCTCTCCTCTGCGTATCCTCCCTGATGGGGACTCGTTTTCTGGAACGAGTCCCCGTTTTTATGGATGCGACAGTAAAATGACGGCCGCGGATTTTGCATGCCTTCAGAACTCCTTGCGGGACTTGACAAATGCAAGTCACACACGGATAATACGACGAATTGTGCGGACTGCTCCGCTTGACGTCTCTTTGTCCTCGTAGCTCAATTGGATAGAGCGCTGGCCTCCGAAGCCAGAGGTTGTGGGTTCGAGTCTCGCCGAGGATACTCAGGTCAAAACCTTTGTTGAGCCCCTTGCAAAACCGTCGTTTTTCAAGGGGCTTTTCGCGTGCGCCATCGGTTTCGCTGCTCTGCATCATGAATCATTCGCGATCCTGAACTCTAGTTCTGACGGTTTCCATGCTCCAGAAAAACTTTCCCTTTCGATTTCGCGTTCCCTGTAAGCACGTTGCAACTCTTTGGAGTAAAGACGGTTGCGGCCTCGATGAATCGTGCCGACTTCCCAATTTTGACGCCTTGAACGCCGAAAATCCCGAAACATCTCCCCCGCCGTCGTTTGAACTTTTCGCCGCTTGGAATGTCCAGGGACTTGCTTTTTCCCTTCGGGTTTCCGGAAAAATGCAGCGGCCTCGTTGCCTTCAGCAGCAGATCGAAGAAAGCGATGGCCTGCAGCTTTGTCTGGACACGCGAAACGTCAAGGATATCCACCGCGCTACGCGATTTTGCCACCGCCTCGTCTTTCTTCCCGTCGGAAGCGGAACCGGCCAAAATCATCCGAGTGTCCATTGGCTGCCGATCCATCGTGCTAAAGAGCACCCGAATCCGGTTGATTTTCAACACATCAGAACGCGGACCTCGTTGCTCAAGGACGGCTACCAACTCGATATTTTCCTCTCGGGTAAAGCCTTGACAGGCTACGATCCGCAGGAATACCCGCAAATTGGATTTCACTATGTCTTTTTAGATAAAGAACTTGGGAATCATTTCTTTCTCGTTCAGCCGCCATTACCCCACGACCAGGACCCCAGTCTCTGGGGAACCCTGGATCTCGTCTCCACCGAACCACGCTGAAAATCCGCAAATTGCTTTCCGCTTGAGTGCATCGGCGACTTATCGTCACGGATATTGCCTCCACTGTGGCCGGGCATTTCGATGCCTGTTCAAAAAAAGACATGAAGCACGGCAAGAAACAGCATGGTGATCAATGCGCCGATGAAAATCGTACAAAGAAAGGCTACGCCCATTGCATAAAGCACCACGCAAAGTCGGGCGAATGGTACGGGGTTTCGGGCCATGGTTTTCACCACTTCAGCAGTCACCACAAACAAACTCGCACAGCTCAAGAGCATGAACCAGCCGGAAACGAACACGAAAACAGGTTCGGTGAAATCTTCGAAGAAGACCTTCGAATGACAACATGCCTCGAAGAGGGTAAAAACTCCCGGGAGTAAGATCAACAAAGCGAAAACGCAACTGATCACATCGCCGGTTTCCCGACAACCGAACGCGGCCCCACAAACAAAGGCGGCCAGTGCTTGCGTGACCAGGAAGACGACCGACATCGACGCAAGTATGGGCAAAAATTCGATGCCCCGCAATTGCCAGGCCAGCGCGAGCATGGGGAGCGTGGCCGAATAAAACAGCAGGCTCAGTACGAAGTTCATCTGGATTTTCCCCAGCAACATTCTGCGGGCTGAAAGCGGCGTGCTCACGAGCATGTCGTCGGAGAGC
>JBEBTM010000025.1:0-18832 GCA_040393745.1 Thermogutta terrifontis
GCAGGCTACTGAACCTGGGGATTATCCACGACGGCCAGGAATCCGCCGTCAGCCGAGCGGTCGACGCGGCCGCAAGCGCGAAGGCTCCACCGCATTCATTTTGCGCACCGGAAAGTTTGCACATCGAATTAACCGCCCGGTGTCTGTTGAATTGTGCGCAATGCTATAAAGCCCGATCCACGGCGGAACTCCCATTCGATTTCCTGCTCGACGTCATCAAACAGGCGGACGAGCTTAACGTGTTCCAAATCGCCCTTGGCGGCGGCGAACCGCTTGTTTACCGGGATCTGCTTCCGGTGGTCCACGCCATCGGCAAACGCGGCATGGCGTCCTCGGTCACGACGAGTGGTTTCGGCCTTGATCGGACCTTGCTTGAAGGGCTCCAGCGAGCAGGGCTCAATCATCTCCAAGTTTCGCTCAACGGCTCACGGGAAGAAATCCATTCCCGGTCCCGTGACGGTTATGAACATGCGGTCAATGCACTGAAACTGCTGAAAAACGCCGGGATTTCCTATGGCGTCAACTGGGTCGCCAGGACGGACAATATCGATGACTTTCCTGAGCTCGTTGAAACCGCGAAGAGTTTCGGCGTCCGGAACGTCAATGTTTTACGCTTCAAACCTTCCTCGAAGGAAACCTTCCCGGAGGTCGATCTACCGCCGGTAAAGTTGGCGTCGCTTGAAAAGATGATAAGAAAAACGCGGGGCGTCAGTATCAAAGTGGATTCGGCGTTTTCCAATCTGCTTTGCCGTTTGAATAAAAAGACGCCTCTTTTTTCCGGGTGCGGAGCGGGTCGGCGATTCCTCGCCTTGGACGCGGAGGGCTACTATCGTCCGTGCAGTCATGTCGACATGAGGGAACGGTGGAGCAATCTGGCCGATGCGTGGATCCATTCGCCGAACCTTGCCCTGTTTCGTTCTTTGCCGCAGCGGATCACCGAGCCGTGCAGGAGTTGCGAACATCTTTCCGGATGCCTCGGATGCCGCAGCGTGGCCATGGCCCGGGGAGGGGATTTCTTCTCCGGGGACGAAACCTGCCCCAGTGCAAAAAGCTGACGCTTCGTGCTCTGAATCCCGATATGGCTCGTATCAATCGCAGATTGCCGCAGTTGCGTGGTTGTAGCGTTCCTCACGAACCGGATCGCCGTTTTCGGGTGGCCCAAAGGTTGCGGAATCGCACTCCCTTTCGGCGGAATTCCACAAAAGAAGCGGGACTGTAAGCCGGGTTCTGTGTCCCCGGAGCTTGCGCTTCGGGGTGACGGTCATTTATCTGGGACGTCGGTCGCCCGACGCCTCAAGCGGTCTACCCGGATCTCGTATCGGCTCGGACGGCCTGGACCCTGTTTGACCTTGCTCCCGGTGGGGTTTGCCGTGCCAATTCGGTTGCCCGAATCGCGGTGAGCTCTTACCTCGCCGTTTCACCCTTACCGTTTCCGGTCGCAACCGGAACTTAGGCGGTTTGCTTTCTGTTGCACTTTCCCTGGCCTCACGACCGGCGGATGTTATCCGTCACCGTGTCCGAAGGAGCCCGGACTTTCCTCCGCTTGATCGCTCAAGCAGCGACCGTCCGTCCCGCTTCTTTCGTGAAAAAATTGCCAATTCTCGCCCGTCAGTCTCCTTCGAAGTCACGCCAGACCAAGGGACGGCGCTGGCGGGCTTCGATGCGGAGGGCGACTTCACCGTTCTGGAAGATGCGTACCGTACCGCTGGACTGGCTCACCGTAATGGCAATGGCCGTGGTCGAGCGGCTGATCGCGGCGGCGGCCCAGTGTCGGGCTCCCAGTCCCAGCGACAGTGAAATCGTTGCCGTGGACGATGATTCCAAATATCGGCACGTCGCCTCGACGGTTCCGTCCGATGCGACAACGATCGCCCCGTCAAGCTGCGCGATTTCCTTGATCCCCTCCCGGACCTTGGGATCGAACAGCGTGCGTTCTTTCCGTTGATAACCTTTGACCGGATCGAAGCCCGCCGGGCGGCTCTGCGTCATGACTTTCCGCGTGTCGCCGACGACGAACAAGGTTCCCACCGGGTTGCCTTCCCGACCTTCCCATCCGATGTCCACGGCCAAATCGACGACCGTTTTGAGCGTCTTGAGCGGCACCCGGCTTTCCAGTTGCCGGAGGTCCCGACCGGAAAGGCGTTCGAGATGTTCGCTCAAATTCAGGACGCTGATCGAATCGAGATGCGATTGATCCAGGGCGCTGTAGAGTACGAGAATCCGGCTGCCATGCGGGATCAAGTCGTCGGCCACGGCCTCCAGTATGGCATGGGACATACGGTCGTAGATCGACGCCCCGCCTTCGAAATGCAGATGGACCGTGGCGAAACCGTGAATCACGGCCGAGGACAGGATGTCCGACTTCATGGACGCGACGATGATCGTATCGTCTTCGAAGATCTTGCGGAGCCGGCCCCAGTCGATGGGCACTTCAGGAATCACCATGATCGCCGCCGCGTCGACATCGTCCCGAAGTTGGCGGACGGTGGTCACGAGACGTCGGAACTGGTCGGTGAACTTCAGCGTTTCGGTCATGGCGGGCAGAGAGGGTATTTTACGTGCAAAAACTGTTTCTTTATTACCCTAATCATAGCCTGTGACGGTGAATTGTCAATCGAAGGACGCAAGAAAAGGCGAACGGGAATCCGGTCGAACCTGCGGCGAAAGCCTCACTCGATCCCGAATGCGGATTGGTCGAAACGGAGGATCATGTCGATCAGTTTGTCGCGATCGATCGGCTTACTGACATAACCGTTACAGCCCACTTCGAGCGTCTTGTCGCAGTCGCCGGACAAGGCATGGGCCGTGACGGCGATAATCGGTCGCATGAATCCCCGGAGCCGAAGCTGGCGAGTCGCTTCGTAACCGTCCATGATCGGCATTTGCATGTCCATCAGGATCACGTCGAAGGCGTCTATCGAAGTCCGGTCCACGGCGTCGAGGGCCAATTGACCGTTCTCCGCGATCTGGACCACCGCACCGGCGTCTTTGAGTTGCGTCGAAATAACGATCTGGTTCACCTTACCGTCTTCCACGAGCAGGATTTGCATCCCTTCGAGCGGACGTTCTTCATTGGCGAGCAGGATGATGCCCGAATGACGCTGGATTTCCGCATCCGAGGGGAATTTCGGGATCATCGTCAGCGTGAAGGAACTCCCCACGTTTTCCTTACTTCGAACGGAAATGTCGCCGTCGAGCAAGGCGGCGAGGCGTTTGGAAATGGACAAACCGAGCCCCGTGCCCCCGAAACGCCGGGTTAATGACGCGTCGGCCTGGTTGAACGGCAGGAAAAGCCGTTCAACCTGTTGCGGCGTCATGCCGATGCCCGGGTCACGGATGATGAACTGTAGAAGCTGAATTTTCGGCTTGCCTTCGAACGCGGCGACATTGATATCCCGGCCATATTTTTCCAGGGTCTCCTCGATCGCTTCCGGCGTATGATCCCGTTCGATCATCCGGCAACGGATCGTCAGGTCGCCCTGTTCGCTGAACTTGATCGCATTGCCGCAGAGATTGGCGAGGATCTGTCGCAACCGGGTCGGATCACAGGCAATGAATTCGGGAACATCCTCATCGACATCGACAACGAGCCTCAAATTCGGTTTTTCCTCCAGCCGGGTACGGGTCAGTTGGCAAACATCTTCAATGATCTGCCGGGGCGAGGTCGGAATCCATTCGATTTCGACCTGACCTGCATCGACTTTGGAAAAGTCGAGAATGTCGTTGATGATCGTCAAAAGATCCGAACCGCTCTGCCGGATCAGGCTGAACGTCTTCCGGTTCTCCTCAAGCTGGGCATCGGGACAGTATTCGAGCACCCGACGACCGAGAATGTCGGCGAAACCGAGTACCGCGTTCATCGGTGTTCGAATTTCATGGCTCATATTCGCTAAAAAATAGCTCTTGGCCCGGGCGGCGACGTCGGCGGTCTTTTTCGCTTCGGTCAGCTCCTGGACCGTCTTTTGCAGTTGCCGAACCGAGCGATCCTGTGTTTCTTCGGAGGATTGCAATCGAGCCATGAGGACGGTTCCACCGAAGAACAGTATCAGCACGAAAACCAGGAAGCCCGCGAAGCGAAATTGTGCTTGCAGGATATTACCACTCCAGATTTCGGCGGGAAAATCCACGGCGACGAGACCATCTAGGGTACCGTCGGGCCGGTGAAGAACATCCACGGCCGCGACCCAAACACCCCAATCATCTTTGATGGGGAGCGTGTTGACCGCCGGTTTTTGGGTTTCCAAAGCCAATCGGACGGCTCCCAGTTTCGGAAATTCCTCGCCGATCGGGGCAGGACGCTCCGTCACGGGGTCGATGACGCCGTCTTTGTTCGCATCCACGGCCGGGCAAACGAGGAAAACGATATTGTCTTTGTCGAAATCGCGGATGGTATAAACCGAGCCGATCATTTCGTCGTGATCCGACGCTTTAACCAGGAGATCGCAGAGCTCTTGGAAGACGGGGTCGTCCTCCGGCGTCACGAAAAGGCTCCGGACTCGGTAGTAATAAGAATCGATATCCTTACCCGGCGTTTCGGTGGGGATTTCGTCGGTGAATTCAGGGGTTTCGACCCGATCCAAGATCGACCAGGCTTCAGGGTCCTTAGAATTGTCGCCTTTTCTCGCAATTTCGTAAAAATTAGCCCCTTCGACGGGTTTCCAGTGAACGACGATTCGATGCGGTTCGGGTCGCTGCGGCAGGATTTCTCCCGGAACATCCAAATGTCGCATCGAGCCCGGCGGCGACGGCGGATTTCCCATGGGCGACCAGGGTTTGACCTCGTTGACGTGAATCGCATCGGACCAGGCCGAGGCGGAGAATTCAATTTTGTCATGCCCGAATTCCTGGACGACAAACGCATAGGCACTGGCAATGCCGCGAAAGTAATTCTGCCAGTAAAGACGTTCCTTTTGGATCGAAAGCAGGGTTGTGGTCCCGCCGATGAGCAGGATCATGGCGTAACAGACCCAGACGCTCATCAGGAAGAAACGGTTCCGTTTCTGTCGAAGGAGCCATAGAGTCAGATACCACATCCCCGCCAGCGACACGAACGCGATACCGGAAATGAACAGGAAGTCGTTGATGTTAAAATCGGCAATCAAGGTGACGCGTGAAGAAAAAAAGCGGGAGAGGAGACAGGTGGGCAACGGGAAAATCCACGTCAAGGTATCCGGCTCATTGTACCGTTTCGCAAACAAAAGAAAAGACGGCGCAAAACGAATCGGTATCTCCGGAGTGTAGAAAATATTGTGGGCAATGGAGTAACAGCCGGAAGGGAGTCGTGTTTGCGTTAAAAAAGGGAAAGTAGGCATACCTTTCGGCGAAAGGTCACCTACCTCCCGTATCCCTATCTCTCATCTTTCCAAGGCACTAAGGCGGAAATTCAAACTCCGTCCACCCACTGCCGGGTCCAGAGTTCCAAGACCAGAAGGGCCCAGATGCGATACGCGTGGTCGAACCGATTCGTAAAATGGTCGTCGAGCATCGTCTCGATGAACTTCCGCCGGAAAAAGCCCCGTCCGAGCGTGCGGGAATCCAAGAGTACATCGCGGACCATCGTTTTCAAAGGCCCTCGAAACCAATGGTCGATGGGCACGCCGAATCCCATTTTCGGACGACTTTCGATGTCCGGCGGCAAAAGGTCCCGGAACGTATCACGCAAGATCACCTTGCCACGCCGTTCTTGAATTTTGTACGAAATCGGCAATCGGGCCGACCATTCGGCGATCCGGTAATCGAGCAGCGGAGCCCGGCATTCCAAGCCGTGCGCCATCGACGCAATGTCCACCTTGGTCATCAAATCGCCGGGCAGATATGTCAGCATGTCGACCAATGCCGTCCGGGTCACCCGGTCCCGGTGCGAACATAACGCCGCCGCGTCGCGCAGAACGTTCAGCGAATCATGACCGGGATCGGTCTTCGCTATTTCCGCAACAAAATCATCCGTGTAGAGTTCCGTCCGTCTCTGCCGGTTGAAAATAGCGATCCACTGCAAATATTGCTCCAGCGGTTCCATGCCCAGGGCTTCGAGAAAACGTTTCAAACGCCGAAGCACGCTCCGCTGGCGGGTTGAACCGGGAAGGAGTTTTCGGAGGGGTCCGGCCAGGAATTTACACAAAAATCGTGGCAACCGCTCCGAAAGCATCCCGAGTTTCACGGCACGATAGCGGTCGTATCCGGCGAACATTTCGTCGCCCCCGTCGCCGCTGAGCGCTACGGTGACTTCGCGGCGCGTCATTTCGCATAAATACCAGGTCGGAATCGCGCTGGAATCGGCAAAGGGCTCATCGTAATGCCAAACCAACCGGGGCAACAAATTCTCGATGTCCGGCGTAACCGTGAATTCCTCGTGGATCGTTCCGAATCGTTCCGCCGCCTGACGGGCGTATCGGGTTTCGTCATATTCCTTTTGTTCAAAACCGATGCTGAAGGTCCGGATCCGATCCGAACTTTCCCGTTGCATGAGTCCGGCCGTGATGGACGAATCGATGCCGCCCGAAAGAAAGGCCCCCAGTGGCACATCGCTGCGAAGCCGGATGCGTACCGCGTCGGTGACGAGATGCTCCAGTTCTTCGCGACACCGACCGAAGCTCCGGCGGTCGTCTTCGACGTTCCAGTCGGGCGTCCAATATTTTCGGACGACCAATCCTTTTTCGTTCCAAATCACGAAATGTCCCGGCGGGAGCTTGGCGAAACCCTTGAAGATCGACGCCGGAGACGGGACGTATTGGTACGTTAAATAATCGTCTAGCGCGGCCGGGTCGATCTCCCTCGGAATTCCCGGCACGGCGAGCAGGCTCTTCAGTTCGCTGGCGAAGAGCAGGCGGTTGTTTTCGTGTCGATAAAAGAGCGGCTTCTTTCCGATCCGATCCCGGGCCAGGAACAGGCTCCGATCTTTTTCGTTCCAAACGGCCATCGAGAACATGCCGTTGAGTTTTTGCAGCATGCCGGGACCGTCTTCCTCGAAAAGATGGAGCAGTACTTCCGAGTCGCTTTCGCTTTGAAAACGATGTCCGCGAGCGATCAAATCACGACGCAACGGCTCGAAATCGTAGATTTCCCCGTTGAAAACGAGCCAAAGAGTTCCGTCCTCGTTGGTCATGGGCTGCCGCCCTTGGGAGGTGAGATCGAGAATGGAAAGCCGGCGGTGTCCCAAGGCGATTCCGTCACGAAAACAGGCGCCCCGGTCATCCGGTCCGCGGTGTCGCAGCCGATCCGTCATGGCGTCCAGAATTTCCGGCGAAAGGGCTCCCGAGGGATCCGACCACGCGGCTCCGCATATTCCGCACATTAATCATGAAAATGTTTTGACCTGCCGGCCCGGGCGTCGGCGCGGGAGATTAGGTCGGTTGCGTCAAATTGAAATCGTTACGGTTTCTTTCGTTCGATTTCGTTCAAGATCGCCTGTTTTTTCAGGGGATCGGTCATTTCCGCGGCCCAGGCGAGTGCGTCCTCGACCGCGCCGGTCATGAACAGCATCCGCGCCGCGGCCGAGAGGGCTTCATCCTGCTGCGGGCCGGGATCGATGTCCAGGACCGTCTCCCAGACTTCCTCCAGCGGCGTATTCCAAAGTTGGAAAACCGCGATTTTTCGCAGAATTTCGTTTTTTCGTTCCGTAAATTCTTCCGCGGACATCGTTAAAATCGACGCTTTCAAATCGACGTCGGAAACACTTTCCGGTTTCTCTTTATGGAACCGAACCGCTTCGAGGACGGCCTTTTTCACGTCGAGGAGAATCTGTTCCGCATCGGCGCCGGGCTCGTTCAGCTTCGGATGCAGCGTCGCTTCGGCAAGACCGAGAAGAACATTCGCCTTTTCGGTCGGCGTCGTGATTTTCGTCGCCGCGTTCTCTATGACCGCCAGGGTCCGTTTCACGGCATCTCCATCCTCCAGGAGGGTGTACAAATTCACGAGGTCGAACCCACACGAGGCCCTTGCGAATGCGTCGGGGACGCCGGGCAGTGATTGTTCCGCATCCTTGCACAAAGCCAGGGCCCGGGGCTTCTCTTCCTGCCTCAATTGCCAACGCGCGATGTGACACAGGGCCTGCGGGATTTCGTCCGGAAAATCGGCGTTTGTCCGAAGGCGGTCGACTTCGTCGGCGAGCATCGTCCGGGCGCCATAGGCGTCGTCCATTTCCAGACGGAATGAGGCAAGGTCCGTAAACGCCTCGACCCGGCAAATCGGGCCTCGGATCCCGCCGGCAACGCCAAGGGCCTGCTTGAGGAAATGCTGCACGTCGGCATTGTCGGACACGGTCGGATTGACGGGTCGATCAAACAGGAACTGCTGCATCGCTTTTTCGCCGAGATTGCGCGCAATGTCACGGAGCAAACTGTCGTGGATCGAAGGGGACCGGACCAGGTCGGCAACTTCGATCGCCTTATCAAACCGGCCGATCAGGATCAGCATCGCAACGATCCGGGCATACTCCGGGTCGCGTTCGTCCGATGAAGGAAGCCGACGGATTTTGAGGAGCGTTTGGTCGATGCCCTCCTGGACCTTGCCCATTTCGGTATTCAACTCTTCCCAGGGATTTTTTTCAGGCTCGTTCTCGACGACCGGGGCTTCGGGCCGGCAACCTACCGTGAGCATCAAGAGAATCAACGGGAAAACGAGCGGTTTCATGGTTTTCCCCCGATGCAGAAGAGGGTTTTCGTACCGCGAATGTAGATTCGGTTTCCGACCACGGCGGGAGTGGCTACGCAGGGTTCCGGCATGGGATTCGCCGCGACGCGCATGGCGTCGGCCGCGGTTTCATCGAGGACGCCGGAGTCGTCGGTTTTTTCGTGCGACAAATCGATCACGAAGGCTTTCGGTTCGTCCTCGGTCATGTCGAAAACGTACGTCAGATCGCCCGCCAGGATCGGCGAGGAATAAAACGAGGCCATCCCTTCGCCCAACTCAAGCTCCCAGTACGCGGCCCGCTTGCGGTCGTTGACCTTTGCCGGATCGTAACTCGTCATAAAGCCGTGGGAATCGAGCGTGTAGGTTCGTTTTTCGCTCGCAAAAGGACTCGGCGTGTCCGGCAACGCATTCACGCCTTGCCAGAGAACATGGGTTTCGGTGACATCGCCGGAGCCCGTGGCGTCGATGGCCGTGGTCCGGGGGCCCTGGTTGGTAATGATAACGACATTGCCCGCGGCGGCCGGGGAGGGCCCCACATCGCCGGCCAGGCACCGACAGCGCCAGATTTCCTTGCCGTCCTCGGGGTCGTAGGAAATCACGTAAGGGTCGCCGCAGGTGACAACCTGGAACCGATCGCCGAACTTCCGGACCATGGGCGAAGACCAGGAATTCGCAATCTCGCGCGGCGTTTCCCAAAGGGTCCGGCCCGTTTTGACATCAAAAGCGTACAGCTTTGATTTTCCATCGCTCCCGTCGCCGACGTCGTATTGTACGATAAATCGGTCGAAATACAGCGAGGGGGAGCTGGAAAAGCCGTAACTGGTTTCAGGAATCCCCAGGCTCTTACTCCAAAGGACTTTGCCGTTGAAATCCACGGCGACGATGTCCCCGTTGGCGAACATCGCAAAGGCCCTCCGGCCGTCGGTCACCATGGTCGGTGCGGCATAACCGGTATCCTCGCTGGTCTTGACGGTCCCTTGGCTTTCCGGGGTGGAAGGGGCATCGGTCGCCCAAAGAAGTTTGCCGTCTTCGGTATTGAAACAAAAGATCTTGCGTTGCGTTTCATCGGCTCCCGTGACGAAAAGTCGGTTGCCCCAGACGATCGGCGAGGATTTGCCCGGCAGTGGAATTTCCGTTTGCCAAAGGACGTTTTCCCCCTTGGTCGCATCCCAATGGATGGGCATCGCGGCTTTATCGACGGGACCATGAACGACACCGGAACCGTCGAATCCCCGGAAGGCGGGCCACGCGGCGGCGAGTTCCACCAGGAAAGCGTCCCGGTCCATCGGCGTCTCAGGACTTGGCTGATCTTCCGATTCTTCCGCCGCCGCTCCCGTGACCGCCGGTGTTTCACCGACCGGCGCCGCCTGTGACGTGCTTTCCGAGGCGGCCTGGACGATTCTCGCAACCAGGAGCGGCTCGAATTGGTTGTCGGGCATCAGGAAGAGCCCGAGTCCCAAGCCGACCAACAGGCACGCTAAAGCGACCAACGCGGTCACGGCCTGGAAGAGCCGGAATTGTTCCGAACGTCGCGCTTCGACCGCGTTTTCAGGTTTGGGAATCGGCAATTTCCGCCGGAGCACCGATGCGGTGGTCACGGAAATCAGGAAGACCACCGAGGCCAAAACGAGCCAGGGAATCGTTTGCGCAACGAATTCACGCCGCCGGAAAAACTCGCTTCGGAGAGCCCGGTCTTTTTCCCGAACCGCGGCCGTCAAGGTTTCGTCGGTCTTGTCGCCGGCGAGTTCCCGTTTTTGCCTCAAAAATTCCGGATCGTCCGTGGGCAGGACGTTGAACGAATCCGTCGCAGGTTGGCGGTAGGAAGGATCGCTGGAATAAATCGGCACGCCCTGCGAGTTGACGAAAGTCTCCGTCCCCGTGGGGGCGGCCGGTTTGGGTGAATGAAAATTAAAGTACAGCAATATTATATACGTGGCGCAAAACATCCCCGACGCCAGGGCCGTACCCACGGCAAGTCCGTAAAGAAGTTTGATTCTAGGGACAGTACTGCTCTGAAGAACCGTTGTCATACAGTTTAGCCCGACGTCCTGGACGCCGGAGTTAGGGAGGGCGGGGCGGTTACGGGACCAGTTTTTCCAATCCGGTCGGTTTCAAGTCAAGCTGTTTCCATTCTTCCGGAATACGCAACACTTTTTCCGAACCTTTGGAGCATTCGTATTCGATTTCCAATTTCGGATTCGATTTGAATCGGGTTTCGAACAAAATGTGTTTTTTCGACATCCGCTCCACGCTCATGTCGGCTTCGAACACGGCTTCTTTCACGAAACCGTCGGTCAGGTCGTATGTCATCGTGCCGCGCGGCACGCATTTTCCGAGGCGAATCGACTTCGTGTCCGAGGAATCGAGCTCCATCGTGCCAGCCGTGATTTCCAGCGTGGCCAGGTTGCGGTCCTCGGACTTTCGTCGCGTGATTTCCAGGGCCCCCGACGGTACGCCCCGGAGCGAGGGGTCCAGCATGTTCGAGAAATTGTCGGCCCGGACCCGCCAGGTCTCGCCGATTTTCACGTCGAGATTCGGCATGATGTGATAGTCGGCCAAGACGCCCAAATTCGCACAGAAATTCCGTTCGCTTTCCGTGAGATCGCAGCCCACGGGTTCGATTTCCTCGACCGCGCCGCCCCGGTGGTAAACCCGGACTTTTTTACCTTCGAGAGAGTCGATCTTGCCGAACACCTTCATGCGATCCTGATTTTTGAACGTTGAAACGGCTACCTTGTACCCACGCTTGGCCAGATTTTCCAGGAAGGTCTGTGCCCCCAACGGTACGGCCACGCCGCCCACGGCCAGGACCGTCCCCGAGCCGGGCACGATGCTGTTGAACACCGGCGCGAGCCAAAGCGACGCGACGCTGAGCGTTCGGCCCATACCGGGCGTGATCTTGGACATGAAATCGAGCTTGACCGATTCCACGTCGCAGAGAATTTCCACGGACTTGATCGACTGGAAATCGTACAGGACGATGATTTCCTCACCGTCGTTCTTTTCCACGGTCCGGATCAGGTTCGCCTCGCCGCCGTAGGAGAGGTTCAAGAGAGCCCGGGCGCCCCATTTTTTGTCTTCGACCCGACCATACATTTTCCAGGTGAGCAGGGAATCGTAGACCATTTGTTCCTGGACGGTCTTACGAACGCGCTCCCGGACATCGCCGCGCAGGGGAACGGGGTCGGCCAACCGCACACCCCGGCTTCGAAGCGTGGTACGGTCGATTTTCTGCCCGGCCCGGAGCGTGGCGGGTTCGGGTCCGTCGTCTTCCAAGGTCGGCGTTTCCGGCATCGGGTCGGTGTCGCCGCTTTCCACGTTCGGCTGCGGTTTCTCGCCGCTGTTTCCACCGCCGCCTTGCTGGACGCCGGCCTGATAGGCGACAATGCCGACAAGGACGATGATGACGGCGATGAGAATCGGAGTGATCGGCGGTTGCGGGGGGGTATCCTGATCGTCGGACATGGCTTTTTTCATTGAAAATGGACAATGGAAATTTTGTCTGCCGAAGTCACCGGCGTCCGCGCCGCTCGGCTAAACGGTTGGTAATTGTTTCAGGGCATTGATCAAAATCCGGTCTTCGAATTGTTCCTGTTCCGAGGATACGGCAACGGTGTCGCTGTCGGGAACGGTTTCGGTGTGCGTACCCTTCCAGGCGTAACAGCGGCATTTTTCCCGACCCACGGTGAAATCCAGGCCATCATGCAGGACCACAGATGCAACCGTTTGCCCTGCCACGCGGAGACGGTCCCGATTGCCCTGGACGACGAAATCGCCGCCGACGGTATGCTGGACCCGGACGACCCCGAAATCACGAAACTCGGACCGAAGGTCGTCGTCCAAGCGGTAACAGGTCCCATTGACTTCGAGGACAAGAAACGTTTTCTCGGGCATGGCAGGTTTCGGCTCGGGGAGGTAAAAGCTGTCCGGTGATTATACCATGCCGTGACGGAAAGTTCAAACCGTGGATCAGCAAGTAGGACGATGCCAAAGTTCAAAATAGGAAGAAAATCTCACGCAGAGACAAAAAAAGCCCCGTGTGCCGACTTTGCAATCGTCCTGATCAACGCAGGGTAGGTTTCAGCGGGGCAAGCAGTGGGGAATTTTCCGTATTGACGCCGGGCCAGAAAACGCCGTAAAAAGCGGCGTCGGGCGTTCCCGCCGGGGATTCGGTCCAACGGATCGGAGACGACAGCGGTAATTGGTCCGCCCGTAAGAATTCCAGGCCCATCGCGATACGGACTTCGCCCAAGTTTACGATTTCAAAGGATTTCTCGCCGCCTTCATAACAGGTTCCGACCAGTTGTACGCCGGTTTTCGTTTTTCCCAGCGACCACGAAATCGGCTTGCCGTCAAAAACGCTTTCCGGGACCGTATGTACGACGGCGCGGATCGGTCCGGCGGCAAGTTCGAAACGATGCCCGTCCAGCTTCCGACCTTCGGCTCCGGCGGCGTCCAACGAATAAACGATCTTGAACGACCGTGCTCGGAAGATGCCGTCTTCCGGCCGATCGAAGCTCGGATGCATGCTGCCTTGATTCGTGACGAGACCGACGGTTGTGAGCACGCGCGTGTCATTCTGAAAATGCCGCCCCCAGCCGGTGGAAAAATCCTGGCCGTCGTGCAGGAAACGGAGCCGGAACACAGCCGCGCGGTCGCCTTGCCCTTCCGGCGTCCAATAGGCGATGAGTCCCCTCGCCTGTTCCCAGAACGAATGATACGATGCCGTGCCAAGAGCCAGCGTGTCGTCCATCCAGGTCACGCCGATCGTATCAAAATGCGGCGTTCTCCGAACGAAACGATGTCGGAGCCGGACAGGCTGGCTTGGCATTTTGGAGAAAAGCGATCGATAACGTTCCGGTACGGCGATTTCCGGAATAAGAATGGAAGCCCCGGTGCCGTACTCCGGCGTTTCCAGGAGTCCGGCCCGGCTGAAAATGCTTCGGCGGGTTCCCAGGGAAAGACGGTCGGAATAACTCCGGGCATGAGGGCCCGCCCACTGGCCCGTGGGGATGTGATAATGTTCGGCAATGGACTTCCAGGTTTCGTCCAAAAGGGCCCGGGCGTCGGCTTTGCAGTAAGGATCCCGGACGAGGTGGATCATGCGTTCGAGTTCCTGCACGACAATCATGCCGTAAACCGGGCTGTTGTATTCGTTGAATCCGCCGGTTTCGCGATAGTGGTCCAGACTTCGTCGGAGTCTTTTTCGTCCATATTCAAGGAAATCGTGGCGGTCCAGAATTTCGCCCGCCGCGGCGCTGACGGTGGCGCCCATAATGGCAATGTTCGTGTAGTTCGGACCCACGTTCCGTTTGATGATGGCCCGGGTGGCGTATTCCAGGGCTTTCCGTGTTTTTTGGCGAAGCTCGTCGGGAAGGCGGTGGGAGAAGTCGCGGAGAATTACGGCCAGCACGGCTCCCTGGAAGTCGGCCCAGTTGAAATCGACCGATGCCATTTCGGTCAGAGGCTCTTCAGCGTACCAAGGCCAGACGCCGAAGGTTCGGCTTTCGGGATCGGTGTCCTGAAGGCGGAGAACTTTTTCGAGCAGTTCGCGGCCCCGTTGGTTGTGCTCGGCATCGGGACTGGCAAGGAGCAAGGCGGCCCGATCCATGGCCGCGCGGGTCGGATGAGTTCGGGTGCCTCGCTCGAAGTTGGAATGGTAACCCTTCGCGGCATTGTGAACGCCCCAGGGAAACCCGGATTGGGGATCGATATTGGGTTCAATCTGCGCGAGAGCCCGCAAGACCCGTTCGTCCCGGGCGTGGGCATCGGCACATAAAACCGCATACACGACCAGCGCGGCGGTCATGGAAAGAACGGTGAATTTCATCTGAAAATCCGTTAGCGAGTCGCAAGTCGTGCTCGCGGAGATTCGCTCATTCCAACTCGGGAAAAACCTGTTTCGCTTCGAGCCAGTTGGTCCAACCTTCACGCCAAACGAGCATGTTGCCGCTGATCCGGTGCTCTTGGATCCATGTTTGTACCACCTGTCCGTTGGCCGGGCCGTACTGCGGGCCACCGGGTACCTGGATGTACCAGACCACGGTTTGATCTTCGAGAACGGGGTTCAGCGTTCCCGATGCCTGCGCGGTCATCGCCTCGGGCTGCTGCTGCATTTCTTCGAGAAAGAACGACGACGGCGAGACACTGAACGTCGGCGAGGTATCGGACGGCATTTTCGTCGCCTCGCTGGCCATATCCGCTTCCTTGCTGCTTTTGCGTGTGCTCTGGTACGGAATGATCAAGCGCACACCACATTCGGGACAGAACCCGGCTTTGCCCGCCAAATGTTCTTTGACATTCAATTTGTGCCCATTCGGACAATAAAAACGAATTCCCATGGCAGATTAAGCTCCAAGCTTCGGACTTCAGGAAAAACGACAACCAACATTCAGACTTTCGCCAAACCACTTTGTTTGTGGGCTAATTTCCGGGAAAGCCTTAAACGGACTCGTATTGCCATTATTCCATGATCATCCCAATAACGCAAGCGCTGTCATTGCTCGAAAACGGCGTCCGGTTTTTTCGTTCGAGTACGGCGGCGGCGTTTCGTTTCGCTCCATTGTTTGGTCATCTGTTCGAAAACATCCGGCGATTCATAACGCACCACACCGCCCGCCTCGGGCATAGGACCGATCAGGCCCTTGAACACGGGACGGCCACGAATACTCATATCCGTACTGCAATCATCCACGCCGACCTGGACATGCCGTCGAAGGATTTCCTCTTCGGTCATGTAATCCCGGATTCGATATTCTCCGTCCGCTCCCCGCGTTACCACTCGATAAATATGTCGTTTCATGCTGGAAATATCCTTTCTCAAATCAGCATCGAGTTAACCGGGGCCTCCTTTCCCTATATTCAAGACGGCCTCCCGCCGTCTCCTGCGATCGCAGGTCGCTTGTATTCCATTTTGAGCCGAGGGAGTTTACCCTCGAAGATTCCACTGTAGTAAAATCGACCAAACATCGTCCGCCAAAAAACATTTCTCGTCTTTCCCTTGCATTGCGAAGAAACGATTTTCTCTGCTCTTTCGGCGAATCCGAATTTCCTGTATAATCGACGGTTCCGCTATACCCCGAACCTGTTTCCTCCGACTCCGAACCTGTTTCCTCCGGAAAAGCAACGCCCCATGTCTCGAAAACGAGTTTCGAATAAAACGATCGACGCCCCATCCGTCCCATCCGCCGAGTCCATCCTGAAATCGGAACCCATGAACAATATCCGAGCCATTCGGGAAACCCTCGAAGCCTTGGTGATCGCACTGGTTTTGGCCTTTTTCTTCAAAGCATTTACTGCCGAAGCCTTTGTCATTCCCACCGGGTCCATGGCAACGACGCTCATGGGTCGGCACAAAGATATTAACTGTGGTCAGTGTGGTTTCGCCTTCCAAATCAGTGCCAGCGAGGAATCCAATGACGGTGCCGATGTTCCCGGCCGCGAACGGGCTTTGGCGACCGTCATGGCCGGAACCTGTCCCCTGTGTCGGTACACGACGTATGTTGGTCCGAACCCGTTGGACGACAAGATCAACCTAAGTTATAGTGGCGACAGGATTTTCGTCAATAAAAGCCAATTCGATTTCCGTGAGCCGCAACGATGGCATGTCACGGTCTTTCACTATCCGGCCCGCCCCCAAATGAATTACATCAAACGGCTCGTCGGCGAAGAAAACGAAACCGTCATGCTCCGTCACGGCGATGTTTTCGTCAAAAAAGACGGCGAGGAAACCTTTACGATCCAGCGCAAACCGCTCCGGGCCCTTTTGGCCATGCTCCGACCCGTTGACGACAATGATTACGTCATTCCAGCTCTGCACGAACTCGGCTGGCCCACCCGCTGGTTCGACGACCATGGCCACTGGAGCCGAACGGACGACTACAAGACATTTACCATTGACGACAGCGCCGCCTCGGCGGATCCCGGAGTTTGCTGGCTTCAGTTCCGCAATATCGTCGCCTCATCCAACGACTGGTTCGATCTTTCGAAAAAGACGCTCCCGGAGCCGTCGCCTCACCGGCAGCAACTGATTACCGACTTCCTCGGCTACAATTCCGGGATCACGAAAGCCGACGACAGTGAATACAGCGTCGATACCCAGAGTCTCATTTCGATCCGGGAAGTCAAAGACGGCGAGCAGAAACGAAAGGAATATTTCTGCAAGGCCAACCCCCAGGGAATGGGGCTGAACTGGGTCGGCGATCTGGCTTTGTCCTGCCGGGTTCGCGTTGAAAAGGCTGAGGGAGATTTTCTGCTCCAACTGGTTAAGGGCGGAACGAGATTCCTCTGCCGGATCGACCTGAAATCCGGCGATGCCGAGCTTTCGATTCCCGATTTGACCGATGAATCCGGTGCGGGCCCGTTTATCCTGACAACGGCGTCAACGCCTGTTCGGGCAGGAAAGACCGTCCAGTTGCTTTTTTGCAACATCGACGAAGAGCTTCGGCTCATTGTCGACGGTACGGAAATCGACTTCGGCCTCGAAAACCGCTATGACGTACTTTGTGAACCCGGAGCTCCCCTGCCTCGAGACCGGGCTCCCACCCAAGCGGACCTGACTCCCGCCGCCATCGGCGTTCACGGCGCGGCCGTGACTGTCGACGGGCTCAAAATCCAGCGTGATATGTACTACATCGCCTGTTCGCATCAGGGGGATACCGTTTGCGATTTGGAGCAATCCCCGTTTGCCGGAGAGTACTTGACGGAACACCTGCTTCGCCGGGTTTTTGCGACTCCGGAGTATTGGACCTACTTCGGCAAGACTCGAACGAAAGTATTCAAGCTCGACAAAGATGAATTCCTGATGCTCGGCGATAACAGCGCGAAAAGCAAGGACGGCCGTCTCTGGACCTCCGACGGCATCCCGCATTACGTCAAGCGGGAAATGCTCATCGGTGAAGCCCTGTTCGTCTACTGGCCCCATGGCATCAGAATTCCCGGCACCCGATTGGCACTGATTCCCAACGTCAAAAAGTTTCGGTTCATCGACTAATCGCTTTCACTTGGCAACGCTGGAAAAAATTGCTAAAATAAGCGGGCAAATCCTACTTGTACCGTGCAGTGTCACTACTGCCGGACGCCTTTTCCAATATTCGAGTATTTATGACCGAAAACATCTACAAACCCGACCTGATGGAGGTTTTGGAAGTCACGCAGCACACCGTCGACGTGAAATCGGTGAAAATCCGGTTCCGGGATGAGGAAAAGCAAAAGAACTTTTCCTTCCGTGTGGGCCAATTCGGGCTCTACAGCGTGTTCGGCTACGGAGAATCGACATTCAATATCTGTTCCAGCTCGAACTGGAAGGACCACCTTGAATTTTGCTTCCGCAAAACGGGTCGGGTCACCGAAGCGATGTGGGAAATCGTGCCCGGTGACACGATCGGCTTTCGCGGTCCTTACGGCAACGCCTATCCGATGCAGGACTGGGAAGGAAAAGACCTGATTTTCGTCGGCGGCGGAATTGCCATGCCGCCGATTCGATGCGCGATTTGGTACGCCTTGGAAAATCGGGAAAAATACGGCAAGATATCCATCGTGTACGGTGCCCGGAGCGTGGGCGATTTGGTTTTCCGTAACGATTTAGCCAAGTGGGCCGAGTTTCCCAACGTCGACGTACTGCAAACCGTGGATCCCGGCGGGGAAACGCCCGAGTGGACCGGCAAGATCGGGTTCGTACCCACGATCCTGAAAGAAGCGACCTTCAATGCGAAAAACGCCGCCGCTTTGGTCGTTGGACCGCCCGTGATGATCAAATTCTCGCTGCCCGTCCTGGCCGAGGCGGGAATGGACAACGGCAGCATCTATACGAGTCTGGAAAACCGAATGAAATGCGGCGTGGGCAAATGCGGCCGGTGCAACTGCGGGCCCGTTTACGTCTGTAAAGAAGGGCCTGTCTTCACCTTGGAACAAATCAACGCCTTGCCGGACGATTATTGATCGGCGAAAGCCTTACATTTGATCCGTTTCGTGGCCGCGCTGTCGACGAGGAACCTCTTGCTTCTTCTGAAACTCGTTCCTACGCGATTGGGTTATTTTCCCTCAAGGGGATGCACGTCCCTTTTTTGTTTTTTCGTGTAATTTTTCAAAAACGATTGACACGAAAGTGAGAGGAAGATAGAATTTCGGAGCGGAAACTGGCTTGTCCGGTTTTTCGACTGCCGCTGTATTTTTGCAACACGAACAGAGGGAGGTCGCGATGGGT
>JBEBTM010000026.1:0-18011 GCA_040393745.1 Thermogutta terrifontis
ATTCGCGATGTCCGGTTCGACGAGCTTGGCGCCGCATTCTTCCACGGCCCGGCGGTGGTCCTTTCTTTTTTTGTATCGATTATTCGGTTTCTTCGTCGCCAGGTATTTTTCGAAGTCGTCCGGCAGCGGAACGTAGTATCGGCCTTCACCGGGGAAAATCCTGTACGGGAACCGGCCTGCGAGTTTTTCCGCGAGTTTCGCCGTGCCCGGATCTTCAAGGGCATAATCCTCGAAATAGAGTTCGCTCCAATCGGACCGGCTTTCGAGATGCCGGGCAATGCTTTCCGAGACGGCGTCCACGCTGTCCGGCAGGACGATGAGGCCCATGTATTCGGGGCATGTCAGCCCGTCATAGCCGAGCAGTTTGAGTGCGCCGCCGGTCGTACGAAAAAGGGGCAACCCCGCGATGAGTCGATCGCCGTCCTTCACGGTCAAACACCGGAGCTTGCCGAGTTTGTCGCCGAACCACTTCCACCAGGCCAGCAACCAATCAGCCCGGAGGAAGCAGTTCGGATAAACACTCCGGTCGGTCAGGTCGTTCCAATCGTCCCGGATCGCGGCCAACTCCTCCGGCGTGGTCAGGGTTCGTATTTCGATGCTCATCGTTTAAGTGTTGCGCAAACCGGAGATCAGCGACAGGAACGACGGGTGCGTCAGTTCGCGGTGGATGCAGATTCGGTGGATGTGGAAGGGGTCCAATGTTTCGGTGTTGCGCCGTTCCTCCAAGGTGAACGCCAGTCGGAATTTCAGTTCCCGGACCGTTTCGACGACTTCATCGGAATAATCCCGGCTCGAACCGAACGGGTACGCGAAACTCACGCATCGGGAACCGGGGCCCAAAGCCCGTTCGATTTTCTCCCGGCTCGTTTCGATTTCATACCGCTGCTCGGCCTTGGAAAGCCGGGTCAAATTGGGATGCGTGACGGTATGGGCTCCGATTTCAATGCCGTGCCGCGAGAGTTCCGGCAGGTCGGACCAGTCCAGGGCATCGTAAAGCTCCCGTTTCCAGGACGGCGAAACGTCGAGCATGGTTTCCGTGCGTAAAACGGCCAAAAACTTTTCCCGCTGCGGGGGCGTGAGCGTTTTCGCGGCGTCGACGAAGGCCAGGACTTGTTCGGAGCGTTCGGGACTGTCCGGCGGCGCGAATTTTCGAATAAAAATGGAAAACGGCGGTTCGTCCGGCGAATACCGGACCCGCGGCCGGGGCCAAACGGTGAGACGTTCGTGGGCCTCCAAGGGCCAAAGCGGTTTTTTCGTATCGAGAAACCCTGAGGTGACGAATACGGTCGCCGGAATTTCGTACCGTGCCAGCACGGGCGCAGCGACGGTTAAATTGTTGCGATAACCGTCATCGAAGGAAACATGCACGGCCCGATCCGGCAGCGGCGCTTCCCCGGCAATCGCTTTGACGATCTGCTCCGACGAGACCGGCGTCCAGTGACGTCGCAACTCCCGCATCTGGGCCTCGAACTGCGATACCGTTACGGCAATCCGGGTCCGTGCGTCGTCGGATGGTCCCGCCTGGGCGACCACGCCGTGATAACAGAGCCCCAGAAGCCTGCGCCGGGTCCGGTGACGGGCCCGGCGGTTCAGGCCGAGAAATTCCGCTGTTTGCAGGAGGGTTTGTCGGACGTTCATTCGGAAGATTCGCGAAGATGAATGTGTACACGAAGTGAATCGGTCATTTTTCGCTCTTCGTTTCCTCGTCTTTTGTTTTTGTTTCCGTTTCGGATTTCATTTTTTCCAGTTCGGCCTTGAGGGTTTCGACCTCTTTTCGGAGCTTGGGAATCGTGTTGTCGTCGCTGTAGAATTCCTTGCCCCGCGGCGGTTTCAGATTCGCATCGGGAATTTCGCGGACCCAGATGTTACGGAACTGGACCGCGTTGCCGTGATCCTGGAGTCGGATCGCACCCTTGTCCTCCATGGCCGTATAAGCCGGCGGGATATGGTATGCCGTATTTCCTTCAATGGCAAAATTGTTCACGACGAGCACGCCGTTGTGGACGATGGTCACATAGGCGGGGCGGAGGACGTCGACGATTTTGCCGTCGATGATCTTCAGTTCGGGTCGTGTGAAGAAAATGTCATAACTCTGCCACTGGCCGGGTTCACGACTGGCGTTCACATAAGGTGGCCGTTGCTTGTAAATGCCGGCACACTGTCCGTCGAAGTATGTCGTATTGTTGTAGGAATCGAGAATCTGGACTTCAAATCGATCCATCAGGAACACGCCGCTGTTGCCGCGTCCCTGGCCCTGCCCGCGTCCCGGTTTGGGGCTCGCGAATTCCAGGTGCAACTGCATGCTCCCGAATTTTTGCTTCGTACGGAGATCGCCTCCGCCTTTAATGGTCATGACGCCGTCTTTGATCTCCCATTTATCGTGGGACCAGGCCTCGGCGTTCTTGCCGTCAAAAAGCACGATGGCGTCGGACGGGGGCGCGCCGATTTCAGCGGCGGGGGTTACCGTTTTCGGCTCCGTCCATTGGATGCCGCTTCGCCAATCCTGTTGGGCGAAAGCCGGGACGGCGATCAGGGCGGCGAGAAAGAACAAGGAAACAAGGTTTCTGTGACTGGACATAATCGGCTTGGTGTAAAATGGTGTCGCGAAATCGACTGTTCCTGCGGTGCCGGGGCCATCGCGACTCGCAGCCTCGGGCACTGACCGATGGAATTCCATTCTACCTGTTCAAAGGGGAAAAATGAAGAGCGGGGTCCGGAATCTCGGGACGATTGCAACGTCGAAAACAGGAGCCCTTTTTATTTCGCGCAGAGACACGGAGAATTTTCGAAATATCCGGTCGTGTAAATTCATAACCTCTTTCCAGTTCGCTTATTAGGTAAGATGCACAGTACCGTCGTTCCCGCCCACCGATCAGAAACGGGGATGACACCCACAAAACTTGCACGCACCCGTTCAACGGTCTGCGCATGGAAATCCCCTATCACGTTCTGATAAATTAGGCTATACTACGAAAGTTGTTTCTCCCTATTTTTCCATCACGGTTTCCATGGACATTCTCACCAGTTGCCTGTTTTGCGGGATTCTCCTGCTTTTGATCGTGGCGACCGTTACGATTTCCGCGTTGCGCCGGTACGTTGATTACGGTGTTGATCCGGCCGTTTTGGACACGTTCCGGACCCGGCTTCGCGCTTGGTGGATTCTTTTCGGTGCCCTAGCCTGTTTTTTCGTCTTTGGCCAGCGTGCCACCACATTTTTCTTCTTTCTGCTTTCCATCGGCGTGCTGCGGGAATATATCACGCTCACGCCCAAAAGTCCCGTCGACCACCAAACCCTATTCTGGATTTACGTCCTTTTCACGCCGCTGCAATTCCTACTCGTCGGCGTGGATCCGACCTGGTTCGAATCGGTCACGGGCCTCACGCCGTACCAGGTTTTCTCCGTGCTCCTGCCCGGCTATGTTTTCCTCGTCCTACCCGGTTTCATGGCCGTTTCCGGGGATCCGAAGCGGTTTCTGGAACGGACGGCCAAGCTGCAACTCGGACTGATCGTCTGCGTGTACGCCATGAGTTATGCGCCGGCTCTGCTGACGATGGGTCCCGTCGAGCCCGCCATGCCGCCTGCGGTCAGTGAGCTAGAAGCCGAAATAAACGGCAGTATGCTGGACAACACGGCCCCGATGACCGGGCAGCTTGCCGGTGAGACGGTCGGTTCTCAAGGCGGACCGTATTTCCGGCTGTTGTTCTTTTTCGTCATCATCGTCCAGTTCGGCGATGTTTTTCAATATCTCTGGTCGCAGATTTCCCATCGGCACGTGGTCGCCCCGAACATCAACGCCACGAAAACCTGGGAGGGTCTGCTTGGCGGCGCGGTCACGACGGCCCTTTTGGGCGTAAGCCTTTGGTTTATGACACCGTTTCCCAAATGGTGGCAGGCGGGCCTGATCGCGCTGATCACTTCGCTGATCGGCTTCGCGGGTAACATGACCATGTCGGCGATCAAGCGGGATCGGGGCGTGAGCGGTTACGGATCCTTGATCCATGGACACAGCGGACTTTTGGACCGCATTGATTCGCTCTGCTTCTCGGCTCCGATTTTTTACCACCTCGCCTGGCTTTTCAGCCGCTGATTCAAACGGGCTTACGGAATGCGGGAGAAACCGTTCCCTTTATTGGCAACGGAAGCACTGCCCCTCCAAATAACGTGCGACCTCTTCCGTTTCGTCCGGTTTCGGCGCCCAAGGAGCGAAGTTTTCTTCGTCCAACGGACGATAAGGTCCCGGTTTGACCTCAAAAATCGTGGTCCCCGATTCAAGCGAAATCATCGAATGCCAAATCCCGGCCGGGATGACGACACCGTATTCACCTGCCATCGGGTCGAGAAGTTTTTTCGTCGAAAGGTTTCCCGCATCATCGAAGATCAGAACCCATCCTTTGCCGCGAACCAGGAAAAAGAGCTCTTCCGCGTCTGGATGACGGTGCGGTCTCAGGTAACTGCCCGGCTCGATGGCGTTGAGCATCTGCTGTACCGGATCTTCCGGTGAAGAGTGAAAATTGTAATTCATCCGTAATCGGGCCGACCGTTTCGCCTGTTCCGTCACATGGTCGAGCAACGCTTCGTCAATAACTTTCATTTTTCGAATCCCGGAGATGGAGGTGAAACCAGCGGTTTTTGATGCCGACATAAATGCCGACCAACACCGATGTCGTTACGCCGAGCCAAAGCCAAACGGCGAAATCCCCGACCCGGCCGCAGAGCACCAGGCCCACAATCACGACCGCCTGCATGAAGGCATACGATGTGGAAACGAGCAGATGCGGAACCTTCAATTCGTTGGCCAATAATTGATACAAATGCTTCCGGTGCGGGCGAAAAATATTCTCGCGAAGCCGTAGACGATGCAATATCGTCAGGACGCTGTCGACGCCATAGACGGACAACATGCCGATCCAGGCCGGGTTGTTCGTCTTGAGAATCAATTGTCCCAGGAAGAAAAGAATGATAAAGGCGATGGAAACGGAACCCACGTCGCCGGCGAAACAAACCGCCTTGAAACGGAAATTAAAATAATTGAACACTAACAGCGACAGGAGCACGATCACAGGGAGATTCGGATCGGTGAAGGGGACGATCGCGCGATTGACGTAAACCAGGGCGGCGAGAATCACCGTGCAGTAAGCGCCCGTGATACCGTTGATGCCGTCCATGAAATTGAATGCGTTGATGATCCCGGCACAAACGACGAGCAAAAGCGGCACGAACAGGGGATATTGTTGTACGACACCCAGTTGCGCAAGCAGGATAAACCCCGAGAGGAAATGGACGGCAATCCGAATTTTATTCGGCAGCGGTTTGATGTCGTCGAGAAAACTGACCACGGAAACCAGGATGAGTCCTGCGGCGAACAAGGGATACGCGAATCCGCCGAGCCCGAGGGCCGTGAGGGCCGCGATCGGAAAAACGATGCCGCCGCCGCGCAGCGTCACCCGGCAGTGCGAACTCCGTTCGTTCGGCTTGTCGACGATGTTCAACCGGTCGGCAATGCGGAAATAGAGGAGCTCGACGAGAAAAAGGGCAATGAAGATGGCCAGGAGAGTCATTTTATCTTTTCGTCACGTACTTGTTCGATCGTCGCGAGATCGTAAATATTGTCCGTAAACAATTTCCGAAACAGCGATCTGACTTTGTAGGAGACCCGGCCGGGCATGCCTTTCATCAAATAATAGAACGGAAATAAAATCGGAACAATCACGGGAACCGCGATGCCGGGGAATTGACGGGACAATTCGCGCTGTCCGATCGCCTCCGGATCGGCCACGTTGGCGCAACGGATTCCGTTCCAGCCGTTCGCCACACGTTCCAGGACGCGGTCCCGGAGCGTGTCGATATGGCAAAAAGAATAGCGAGGCGACGGATACATCGACATTTTCAGCTTCAAACAGGGCATGTAAACCCGTTTCGATAAATCGACCCGGTGATCGGAATCGTAGACGGGAGCGGGTCTCAGAATGTCGACACACGGCGAGGTCGCGGCGTAACGGATCAGTTCCTCGCAACGTTTTTTTCCTTCTCCGTAACGTGAAGCCGGATGCAAAGCCGCCGAAGCGGAGACGGGCGACGCATGGCTTTCTTCACCGTAAACGGCGACGGAGCTGAAAAAAATCAAATGGTCGACCGACGGAATCGCATCGAGGACGTTCTTCAGGATTTCGACGTTGATCGTGCATTCGTCGTAATCGCCTTCGATCTTCTGATGATGCGCGATCGCCGCCAAATGAATCAAAGTGTCGAACGGGCCGATTTGTTCGAACGCTTTCCGCGTTTCATCGGGACGGAGAAAGTCGATCCTGGTGAAACAGGGGTCGTCGGGACATTCGACCGCATCGAGTCCGTGAACTTCGTGGCCTTGACGCCTCAATGCGGGAACAATCGTCCTGCCCAGGTAACCGAGACTTCCCGTGACAACGATTTTTTTTCGTGCATCATCGTTCATGTGAGTTTCCCTTCCATCATGTTCCGTTCCCTGAGTCCGGAAAAGGTCGTGAATTCAAAGCCGAAACGGCGTAGCAGGGCGATCAACTTTTTCAGTTTGCGCACCGTTGATCGCCGCCCGAGGGAAAAACGTATTTTCGTTTTCAAATTTGTTCCCGCCGGAAACGGTGGCACCGTTTTCGTCGACAATTCGAAGGGATGAATGTAAAGCGTGTACAATTCGTTGTCCGCGAGGTATCCCTGGAGCAACGACCGGGTCAGCATCCAGGGAAAGATGCGAAGATAACCGCCGCCGGAGACGGGCAAATCCTTGCCGAAAATTTTCCGCGTGCTGGTTTGGAACTCGAAAAAGTCGCCATGCCGGAATATGTTGTTCGATAATGGCTCGAAATCGTCCATGTCGAGCGTCCCGTACAGCGGATGCGAATCGAACAGGATCCGGCTCGCGTCGTAAGTGTAACCCAATTTCGGGAGGAGCATCAATCGTTCTCGATCGAGACTGAAGCAAGGGGCCCGAAAACCCTCGACGGTACCGGAAAAACATTGCTCAAGCGTGTCTTTCGAGACTCGAAGTTCATCTTCGGTTTCTTGCACGGAAAGAGTCAAGGGTCGACGGTGTGTTTGGGTGTGTGTGCCGATGTCGAAGCCGGCACGGTGGATTTCCCGGAGTTTGATCTTGAGTTTATCGGCCAATTCTCCGACGCAAAAAAACGAGGACGGCACCCCGGCTTCGTCGATCAATTCAAGATAGCGATCCAATCCGTCGAGCATCGAGTACGACGGATCGCAGGCCGACTTCTCGAAATAATCGAGATGTTGCCAGTCTTCGATGTCCATGGAAAGAACGGCGTAACGTTTCATGAGGAGTCTCGCAATTCCAGTCGTTGTGTCAATGTTCATTTCCAAACGATACGGCATGCCCCCCAGGAATAACCCACACCGAAACCTACAAGGAGTAATCGATCACCGGATTGTAGAACATGATTGCCTTTCATGTCGGAAAGAATGATCGGAATTGTATTTGAAACAGTATTTCCGGTCCGCTCCATGTCGACGATTAATTTTACTTCCGTGATCCGGCACAATTTCCTCAAGGAGTATATCATGAACTTGTTGGCCTGATGAAAAATGACGTAGTCGAAGTCGTCCATGGTCCATTGGTTTTCGTTCAGAAATTTTTTCAGCGTCGAAGGGATTTTCCTGGTGGTGAAGGCGAAAATCTCAGGACCGTCCATGAACAATTTTCCCTTGTCCATGTCCTCGGGAATCCGACCCAAACACGGATCATTTTCCATCGCTCGAGCTCCACTCCCTCCGACGATCAAACGGTCGGCCCCGGACCCGTCCGTCCCGTAGATGAACGGTCCGATGAAAGCGGTTTCATTTTCTTCGGCGTCGATCAAGGTAGCGGTTCCTGCGTCTCCAAAGATGGTTGCCACGGAAAAATCGGCGGGGTCCATCCATTTTGAATAAGTTTCTCCGGTCAGCAACAAGGCACGCCGGGATTGACCGGCTCGAATCATCGACTGCACGATTGAAAGACCGTAAATGTAACCGCTGCATCCCTGATTGAAGTCGAACGCCGCACAGGAAGTCGGGATGCCGAGCCTCTCCTGAAGGATGCACGCCGTCGTTGGAAGAACGTAATCAGGGCTTTGCGTACAAAACACCAGGAGGTCGACGGTTTCCGGCGGAACGGAACGACCGACGATCTTCGACGCCGCCTGAAAGGCCAGGTCTGAGGCCGTAGTTTGCGGATCGGCGACATGCCGACGGGAAATCCCCGTCTTCTCCAAGATTTTTTCCGTCGTCCATTTGGAATTCAGCGCGGCGATTTCCTCGTTCGTGACTTGACGTTCAGGAAGGGCATATTCGACCTGTTTTATGTATCCGTTCATTTTATATCTTTATGAAGTCATTTTTCCCAACGAAGTTTCGGTTTTATTGGACTTTTCCATCCGTCAATGCGATCAGGTCCCGGACGGTTTCGGCTTTTCTCAACTGATCCGTGTCGACTTCCAATTCCAATTCGCCTGCCAGATAGGCGACCAAGCCGAGCATCGAAGTCGAATCGATGTCGATATCCTTCAATTTGCTGTTTTCACGGAGTGTTCCGTGTTCGACGATGAATATTTCTTCCAGTTCCTTGATAAAATCTTCTTTTTTCATGGTTTCTTGCGGGTCTCGTGAAAGACCAGTTTGACGTGGAAACGAATCGACAAAAAATACTGTTTCTAAAATAATTTCAGGGCACTTACGGAATCGATCCTGAGTGCTCCGCTCCCGTTGAATCTCAACAATCGGTTTCAGCCAAGGGACAAATGATCCCGTCGTTCCAATCAAGGGCCACGGCCGAACATGCCATGCCGACTCCGAAGCCGACGAAAAGAAATCGGCTTCCCCTACCTTGATAGTCCGGCATTTCCGTGGCGATCGTCAGGGGAATGGATGCTCCTGTCGTATTGCCGAAGGATTCGAGAGAAATGGGGATTTTCTCAAGGGGCAGTTTCGCTAATTTCGCTATTTGCCGGATCATGAAATGATTTGCTTGATGAAAAAGAATCTTTTCCACGGTTTCGGCCGGCCAATTCGCCGTTTCCAGGATGCCCCGGATGATTTTCGGAACATGTTTGACGGTGAAGTTGAATACCTTGAGCCCATCCATGTGCAAAGAAGGATCTTCGAAGACGAAAGGGCCGCTTTTCGCATTCAATCCGTATCGGTATCCGACATTCTGATGCAAAACCATCGCCTCGGCCCCGTCTCGAATCGTTGCATGAAAAAAAGAGTCGCCGGAACTTTCGAGCAAGGTCGCGGAGCCGGCATCTCCGAACAGCATCGCCGTCTCCCGGTCGTTCGGAGACAGGAACCGGGACGACGTATCGCCGACGAGCAGCAGGATTTTGTGCAGATCGAGTCCTTTCAGCAGGCTTTGGGCGAGAATCAAACCATCCGTGTATCCGGTACATCCGCAGGTGATGTCGTAGGTCAGGACGTTCCCCGGGAGCCTCAGTCGATGCTGGAGAGTATTCGAGGTCGCCGGAATGAGATGGTCCGGCGTCTGAGTCGCAAAAATGATCGCCTCGATCTCGCCGCGGTCCGTTTTCGTTTCCGCAAGTAATTTTTCCGCCGCCGCGACAACCAAATCGGAGGCACAGCTTTCCGTGATGACTTGACGACGCTCTTGAACGCCGATGTTCGCGACGACCTTATCGACCGTTTCCTTGCCGAAACGGGGAACAAAAGCGTCCGAAACCACGGTATTCCCAGGGACCGCGCAAGCAATGCCCGCTATTCGCATGAATTTTCCTTTCCCGTTCAGATAATATCGGTGTCCGCCAGGTTCAGGAACCAGTTGTTCCAGTTCGCCGCATCCGCGGAATGATTGTCCGTTTCCCATCGCTGGACGAAATGGATCGATCTCGGAGCGATTCGTTTCGGAGCGACGAAAAAACCGGTTTTCAAAAACGCGCCGGTCAACGTCGTCGGAACATGGTGGATCGACGTGGCCATCACGGCCCCGGCGGCGATGAATTCCCGGCGAGCCCGATCAAGCAAATGATGGAGCGCCATCTCGCCGTCTTGATCCGGAAGCACCAGGAAATCGACGACGTAACCGGCCAAAAGACGGTACTCTTCCCGCTCCGGCCAAGGATACACTGTGTAGACCAAATAGCCGCAAAGTTTTCCGTTTTTCCGCGCTTCGAGCAAACGATAATCGAGAACGGGAAAATCAAGGAAACGCCAGCGCAAAAAGGCGGCGTTCCGATCCTGGATGACCGGATAATGAGCCGCGATCTCTTCGGCGAAGCGATCCCATTTCTCGTCGACCGTCTCCACCTTCGAGACGTGAAAATTCCCTTTCGGCTTCGACCGAAGGACCGACCGCGCGGAGACGGCAAGCTGGGGAATCCAAGTCGCCAAGCGGCAAAACGCAGGGGAAAAACGGGGGCGTTTCATGGCTAGGATTTCCGGCAGACGAAAAACATCGACAAAAAGATCGAGGGTTCCGATTTTTTCGTTACCGGAAAATTTGACGGCCGGGACAATCGCTTTTTCATTGGGAAAACCGTAAGTCATCTCGATGCCCTCCCGGCGGATCGCCTCCCGACATAAGGAATTGATTCGTGTGAATATCGTTTCGATTTTGCCTTCGTTTTTGAAAAGATGCAAACGATACTCGGGGTGAGTTGCCAGGGAAAAAGAATGAGCCATGCTCGTTTTCTTTTCCCGGATACGAAAAATGCTCTTCTGAATCGCATTGGTTCCGACGAGCTTGTCTCTGTCCCAGGCGCCGTAAATGATCGATTCGCCAGCCGGATTGTCGAAATGCCAGTGCTTGTACAATTCCGGTCGGCTGAAGAAACCTTCGCCGAAACAGAGACCGAGAAAGGCGGAAAATTTTTCCCCGTCTTCCAAGGTCAGTCGTCGGAATTCAATCTCGGGAACAGTCATGGTTTCCAATGTTTCAGATATCGGTTTTCGGGTACGAATGTTCGTTCAGGAGGCGTCGAATCAGTTTGTCATACTGTTTTGCCACGGCCTCGGCGGAATAGCGGTCTTTGACTTCTTCGAGAGCCCGTCGACCCATTTCCTTCAATAACTCCGGTTTTTCGTACGCTTCGCGGATCGCCTTCTCGAATCCGTCGACGTCGCCCGTTTCAACGGTCCAGCCGATCCCCTTCTCCCGGATCAAGCGTCCGATGTCCGTGTCGCACGGTCCGTAATACAGAACAGGCCGGGCGCAGGCCATGATCGTGTAAAGTTTCGACGGAAAGCTGCCTTTTGTGATATTCGAGGATAGCAGGACGAGGCATAGATCGCTGGAGGAATTGATCCAGGCGGTTGTAGCGAGCGGTTGGTGTCCCCAAACTTCCCAGGCGGGATTGCCGAGCGTTTTCGCCTCTTCCGCAAGGTTTTCGCACTTCAGACCGGAGCCGGCGAAAACGAATTTGACCGGTAAGTCCGAGCAACGTGTCACAACGTCGGGAATGGCCGAGAAATCCTGGGCCTTTCCCATGTTGCCGACATAAGTGACGACGAATTTGTCGTTCCAGCCATGTTCCCGGGAATACTCGTTGTCACGAGAGTGGGGAATGTAAAGGTCCGTGTCCACGGAATCGGTGATTGTTTCAACGGTGCATCGCTCCGGAGCTCTGGACCGGATCAAATCGGTCGAAGATTGTGTAACAGTAACGATGGCGTCATTGGCGAGGTAAGACCATCTCTCGATCAAACGGAGAAAACGTACGACGGGCGATTTTCCCGTGCGTTTAACCGTGATGAAATTTTCCGAGAGCAGGTCCCCGATGACAAACAGCGACCCGGCCTTATGACGACGGGCAATTCTCGCGCCTACTAGTCCCATCGTCGGGGGCGGAGTGATGCTCAAAACCAAATCACAGTCCGTCTCACTGCGCCGGGCGAAGCAAAATGAACGAAGATGAAACAGGAACGAGGTGACGATTCGTGCCAGGATCCCTCCTTTTTTTTCGGGAACTTTGATGTGGTAACAGGGGACTCCTTCGAAATCGCTCTTGTAAATCCATTTGCCGAGGTAGGGAAAAAGATCGCTCTGTTCGGACGGGTGGTAATGCGGCGTCGTCGTCAAGACCGTGATGTCGTGACCGAACTTTTTCAATCCTCGAACAAGATTGCACAACATATAAGATGTCGAAACCTGGTCGGGATGAAAAACCAACGTGTAAATGAGAATCTTTGCCATGGATCAAGTCGTGCGATACGGGTTCAGTGAGGGGTCGCCTGGGAGACTTCCTGCTTCGCCCACGTAACGTATTCGGGTAAACCGGCTTCCATGCTCACGGAAGGCTCGAATCCGAGTTTTTCCTTGAGCAGCGAAACATCCGCCAGACTGTGTCTGACATCGCCGGGACGCGGCAAGCCGTATTCGACCACGGGATTACCGTCGATCAAAGGCTTGATCAATTCGACCAAACGGTTAATCGTGATTCGTGAACCACTGCCGGTATTGAACGCCGAAGAAACGCCCCGGTTCAAACCTGCGGCGATGTTGGCATGGACCACGTCGGATACGTTGATGAAATCTCGGGTTTGTTCTCCGTCACCGAAAATCGTGATCGGTTCGCCTCGCAACAGTTTGAAAACGAAAATCGGAATCACGTTCCCGTAGGCGTCGAATCGCTGATTCGGACCGTAGACATTAAAGTAGCGAAGGCAAATTGCTTCTATTTCGTACAATTTCGCGTAAGCAAGACACATTTTCTCCTCGCAAAGTTTCGTACTGCCGTAGGGCGTATCCGGTTCGACCGAGTGGTCTTCTTTGATCGGAAGCGTTTTGAGCTCACCGAAGATTCCCGCCGAGGAAGAGGCGACGATTTTGCGGGCACCGTACTTTCGCATGGATTCGAGAACACGAATCGTTCCAAGGACGTTGATTTCGGCGTCATCGACGGGAAAGTCGATGGACCGCTTATTGCCGACCGAAGCGGCCAAATGAAACACGACTTCACAACCCTGAACGGCTTCATCGACAATCCCGGCATCGCGCACGTCGCCTTCGATCAACCGGGCCCCGGGAATCGCTTCGAGATTGCGGCGATAACCGGACTGGAAGTTATCCAGAACAATAACTTCGTGCCCCTGCCTCAAGAGTTCTCCCGCGAGATTGGAGCCGATGAATCCTGCTCCGCCGGTAACAAGCGTTTTCATGCATTCCCCCTCTTTTTCCAGACGATGTTATCGACGTAATTCGTGTAGCTCAAAATAATCCGGACGACTTTTTCCGAAACGTTCGGGACGTTATAGTCCTCGACAATGCGAAGCAGCCGCTCTTCTCCCCGCGGTTGCGAATGCAAAATTCCGATCGCTTCTTCGATGCGGTTCCATTCCAGGCCGGTCATCATGACCGAAGCTTCTTCCATTCCTTCGGGCCGCTCATGCGCGTTTCGCAGGTTCAAGGCCCGAAAATTCAGGATCGACGACTCTTCGGTAATCGTCCCGCTGTCGCTCAGGGCGACGAACGAATGGACCTGGAGGTGATTGTAATCGCAGAATCCCAGGGGCTTCATGAGCTCGACGAGCGCATGGAGTTCAATCTTTCCAGCGTCGATTTTCTTCCGCGTTCTCGGATGCGTCGAAACGATGATCCGTTTGCCGGATTTTTCCGCAAGGCGATTCAACATGTCGACCAGTTTGCCGAACTGTTTCGGGTCGTCGATGTTCTCTTCGCGGTGGGCGCTGACGACGAAATAATCATACGGTTTCAGTTTGAGTCGATCCAGGACGGTCGACTCCAATATTTTCGAGCGATAATGGTGCAATACTTCGAACATCGGACTTCCGGTCTTGATGACCCGGTCCGGCGGCAGGCCTTCGCGGAGCAGGTACTCCCGGGAAATCGCGCTGTACGGCATGTTGACGTCGCTGATGTGGTCCACGATTTTCCGGTTGATTTCCTCGGGAACCCGCTGGTCGAAACAACGGTTCCCGGCCTCCATGTGAAAGACGGGAATCTTGCGACGTTTCGCGGAAATCGCCGCGAGACAGGAATTCGTGTCACCAAGGATGAGCACGGCGTCGGGTTTGATTTCGGCGAGCAAAGCGTCGGTTTTCGCGATGACCGCCCCGATGGTTTCCGCCGCGTTGGCACCGGCCGCTTCCAGGAAATGATCGGGCCTGCGGAGTTCCAGATCGTCGAAAAAAATCTGGTTCAACTCGTAATCGTAATTCTGCCCCGTATGAACGATCCGGTGGTCGACATAACGGTCCAAGGCCGCCATGACACGCGACAGGCGAATGATTTCAGGACGGGTTCCGACAATGGTTGCGACTTTCATGGTGCTATTTGGCCGGTTCAACGGGCAGGAAAAACGTGTCGGGATTTTTCGGATCGAAAATTTCGCTCGCCCAGAAAAGCGTGATCAGTTCCGTCGTGCCCGTATTGGTGATATTGTGCGTATAACCCGGCGGGATGTCGACGATGCGGTAATCCTCGCCTTTGACGGGAAACTCGATGATTTCGTCCCCGTGAATGGACCGGAATCGAATGACCGCCTCGCCGGCCAGGACGATGAATTTTTCCGTCTTCGTGTGGTGGTAATGATTGCCCCGGGTAACGCCGGGCCGGGTGCGGGAAACGAACATTTGCCCGAAAGCCGGCATTTTCAGCAATTCCGCCAGGGTTCCCCGTTCGTCCCGGCTGATCGGCGGGCCGTATTCCCAACGTTCTTTCGGAACGTACGATAAATATGTCGTATAAAGCCGACGGTCGAATCGATTCGAAAAATCGGGGATCCGGAGCGTGGCGTGCATCTGGCGGAAAAAACGGATCTTTTCGGCCAGGTCGCCGAGCGTGACCGAATGGACCGGGATCGCTTCGGCTTCCACGAAATAACCGTTGCGTTCCGGTCTTTTATCCGCCTCTTCCAGAAACGCCGCAATCACGTCGTCGACGTAGGCCAACTCCAAGGCTGCCTCCGTGTTGTCGATTCGAATCGGCAAATCGTTAGCGATGTTGTAACAAAACGTCGACGTCACCGCATTGTAGTTCGGTCGTGACCACTTTCCGAACAGATTCGGCAGCCGAAAAATCGACAGGCGAATCTCGCCCCGACCGGCGGCTTCTTTCAGGAGGATTTCAGCCTGTCTTTTGCTCCGTCCGTAGGCGTTGTCCCGTTCGGCCTGCACGGACGAGCTGAACAGGACATGCGGTTTTCGTCCATGTTTGGTGATCTTTTCAAGAAGTTCCCCGGTGAAACCGGCATTTCCTGCAACAAAATCTTCGTCACGTTCCGGACGATTGACGCCGGCCAGGTGAAACACGGCATCGACTTTCCCGAGAGCTTCGTCCAAATCCTCCGACGAGTTTTCCACGTCGAAACCGCACAAATCCACGTCGCGAATAGACAAGTGATCGCAAAGATTTCGTCCGAGAAAACCCGAGCAGCCCGTTACCAATACGCTTGTCGTCATGACGCTTACCTCCCTGTTCCACACGATCCGACGAGTTTACGCGACGTGCTGTTTGGCATCATGCAATTTGAAAGGCGACCGGATCGCTGCCAGATCGTCCTGGATCTCATAGAGCCCCTGGAGCAACGCGATCATTTCATCCACGCTCAATCGATTCGCATTGTGAGAGTGATAATCAAGCGATTCGCTGACCTGTCGATTTCCTTCCGTGAAATAAACGTCGTAGTTCAAATCTCGATTGTCCAACGGGACTCGGAAATATTCGTCCAAGTCCTCGGCGACCTGTTTCTCTTCCCGGGTCAGGAGCGTCTCATAAAGTTTTTCACCGTGCCGGGTTCCGATCACCTGGATCGGATTTTCAACCCCGAAAAGACTTTTGAGCGCTTCGGCCAGGGTTTCCAAGGTCGCTGCGGGAGCTTTTTGAACGAAAAGGTCTCCCGGTTTGCCGTTTTTGAAAGCATAAAGGACCAAATCCACGGCATCGTCCAGGCTCATCATGAATCGGGTCATCGCCGGGTCGGTTATGGTCAGCGGCAATTCGCCCTTGATCTGCCGGATGAAAAGCGGAATGACCGATCCCCTTGAAGCCATCACGTTTCCGTAACGGGTCGCACAGATCGTGCAGCCTTTTTTCGCAGCGGGGCGGGATTTGGCAAAGGCGACTTTCTCCATCAGACCCTTGCTCATGCCCATGGCGTTGATCGGATAAGCCGCCTTGTCCGTACTGAGAACCACGGCGTTTTTCACCCCGCCCGCAACGGCGGCGTTCAAGACATTATCGGTTCCGATGATGTTGGTCTTGACCGCTTCGAGAGGATAAAACTCACAAGACGGAACCTGTTTAAGCGCGGCGGCGTGAAAAACCAGGTCGGCCCCGGTCATGACGTCGTTCAAACTGCCCGGATCCCGGACGTCGCCGATGTAAAAGCGCAATTTGTCGCTTTTATATTGGTGCCGCATGTCATCCTGCTTTTTTTCATCCCGGCTGAAAATCCGGATTTCGCGGATGTCGGTATCCAAAAAACGGCGTAAAACAGCGTTGCCGAAAGAACCGGTACCGCCGGTGATGACTAAAGTTTGATCGGAGAACATGAGTTGGATATGGTATGAAAAAACAACGGCAATTCGGCCGAGGCGGGTGTTTATTCGAAGGGACCGCAGGATGCAAGGCACGGAATCCATTGATGTTGTGCGGTTCCTCCTCGCAGCGGTCGGCAGTATACCAGAATCGAAATTTTCAGACAAGATCAAAATTCGTCGCGACCGGGGTTAGAGAGATAGACCGGCCTTTGCATCCGGCATTGATGCTCAAACACCGGTGGGCGAAATCAGGTTTCCTCTTGCCGATTAAAGATTTCCGACTCGACGTTGCCGTCTTTGAGCCAGATGATTCGCTTGGCGCGGTCGCCCACGTTGGTTTCGTGCGTGACCAGAATGATTGTTCGACCTTCCTCATTGAGTCGGTCCAGGAGCATGAGAATTTCCTCCGTGGTCACCGAGTCCAAATTCCCCGTCGGCTCGTCGGCCAGGATGAAATACGGGTCATTCACCAGACTCCGGGCAATGGCCACCCGCTGCTGCTGGCCGCCGGAAAGTTGCGTCGGACGGTGGCCCAAACGGTCCTGGAGCCCGACCAATTCGGCCAGTTCCATGCAACGCTGCCGGGATTTGCGGGAAATACTCCCTTGATAAAAGAGCGGAACTTCAATGTTTTCCAGCACGGTAAGCTGCTGAATCAGATTGTACGACTGGAAAACGAAGCCGATTCGAGTGGCCCGAATATTTGAGAGATGCCAGTCGTCCAGCGTGGTCACATCATCGTCGCCGAGCCAGATTTTGCCCGCACTGGGTCGGTCCAGACAGCCGAGCAGGTTGAGCATCGTGCTCTTCCCGGAACCGGAAGCGCCCATAATGGCCAGGTAATCGCCCTCGGGAACCTCCATGCTCACACCGCGCAGAGCCCGGACCGTTTCACCTTTGAGGACATATTCCTTTTTGACGTCAAGAAGTTTCGCCGCGAGTTTTGTCATGTGGGTGAGTATATCAAACGGGGGAACTTCTGGAAAGACGGGAATAAGGGTATAATATCTGGCTTTACGAGTTATTCACCCGGAAACTGCGCTGCGCGTCCGGCTCGTTGTGTGTGATGTGGTTCCGCTCATCGGCGCCGGCGAAGCAACGCGCAGCGGGTTTTACACCACGAGCGGAAGCTCGCAACGCCCGTCTGGCAGAGACCTATGACACAACGAATATTATCAGGCATCCAACCCACGGGTCGTTTTCACTGGGGCAACTATTTCGGTGCCATTCGGCAGTACATCGACCTACAAAACGGACCGGACACCGCATTTTACTTCATCGCCGACCTGCATGCCCTGACAACGGTGCGTGACCGGGGGCAGTTGGCGCAAAATACGCTGGATGCCGCGCTGGATCTGCTGGCCCTGGGGCTCGACCCGAAACAGGCGACGCTGTTTGTACAATCCGATGTGCCCGAAGTTTCCGAACTCTGCTGGATCCTGATGACTGGTACGCCCATGGGACTTCTGGAACGCTGTCACGCTTACAAAGACAAGAAGGCCAAAGGACTTGCGGCCGATGCGGGACT
>JBEBTM010000027.1:0-17861 GCA_040393745.1 Thermogutta terrifontis
CCCCATACCCCTATGGGGTATGCTTGTCTTATAGAATACACCATCCGGGAAATCCGTCAAGTGGAAAAATATCGACACCGTGGAACGAGAAAACCAGCCGCGACTCTACGCCGACGCTTAAGGCCGCCTTGGCTAAAAACGGGGCAACTTTTTTATTTTTCGCAAAATTTCCAAATTTCTCCGAGAAATTCCCGAATTTGGCGTCTACTTCCCTATTGGAGCATCTTGCGCCGTTTTTTCAATTAAAAAAATCCCAATTTTCGCTACAAACCAAAGCGGAAATCAGGTAGAATGCGAAAATATTGACGTCCGTCCAGCGATTCCGCCTCCCCTGTCCTTTCATTAAGGAGTCATTCATGTCCCCGGGAAATTTCAGTCGCCTTATTGCTCTGCTGTGCCTTCTGCTTCTCGTTCCACTCGGCCCTGCCCAAGAGGCGGACGACGGCACGGAAATTCGTCGTGAGCAAACGATTTACATCCATTACGACAAGCTCCGTCAAGTTTTCGAGCAACCGGGTCGGGGCGTTTTCCTGCCCTATGAGGAATTTCAAACGCTCTGGAACGCCGCCAATCGGCAGCTGGCGCCAACTCCGCTCGCCGAGGTTCCCGTCGCCGCGATGATCAGCGAAATGGTTGGTACAGCAACGGTTTACGACGAAGTTGTCAAGGTTGATTCAAAAATTTCGCTGGAGCTTTTCCGCGACGGTTGGCACACCATCCCACTCCGCTTGGCCGATGTCGCGATCACTTCGGCAACCATCGACGGCAAGCCCGCCCGCATTCTGGGCCAGCCCGGCCAAAGTTACCAGCTCTTGATCGAAAAGCCGAAAAACGACAAGAAAGCTGATAATTCGGAAACCACTGAACACAAACCGACCTCATCGCTTAAACTCGAACTGGCCTTGTCGTTTGCCAAAGCGATCGAAAAATCGCCGGGCCGCAACGCCGTGGCTTTTGACATCCCGCAAGCCCCGCTGAGCCGCTGGAAGGTCATTGTCCCCGAATCCGGCGTAAAAGTCGACTTCTTCCCCCTGATTGCCGCCTCCGAGTAAAAAAACGGCTCGACCGAACCGGCCACGGAGCCATCCACTGCCAATGAAACCGTTTTCCAAGCTTTTGTGGGACCAACACCGCAAATCCGAATCGCTTGGACGCCCAAGGCCGAAGGCGCGACGGGCCTCGACGCCCTGACCAGCGTCCAAGTGCTCCAGCGATCAACCATCGACGAAGGCATCCTGCGAACTTCGGTGCGGTTCGATTATTCGATCAGCCGGGCCGCAATTCCCACCCTCGCGCTTCGTGTGCCCGGCGACCAGAAGGTCGTCAGCGTGTTCGACCCCAACATCCGAAAATGGTCCGTCCGCCAGGAAGACGGCAAGCAAATCGTCGACATCGAACTTTTCGAAGCCGCAAGACAACAGCAAGGCGTTCAGCTTGAGTTGGAGCAACTTCTCGAAACGCCGAAAGACGCCGACCGAATCACGGTCGCTATTCCCGAACTCGCCGCCGTGGACGCCGGTCGCCAGCAGGGAATCCTGGTCGTTAAAACCACGGAAGAGCTTTCCATGGAAACCGTCAAAACCTCGGGGCTCCTTCGAATGGATGCCGCCGAACTGCCCGACATGCTCCGGCAGCCGGGCCAAAATTGGGAAGCCGCGTATCGAATTTCCTCGACGTCTTACAGCCTGGATCTTTCGATCAATAAAGTCGAACCCCGGATCACGGCCGCCTCGCAGATCCGTTTGAATCTCGACGCTTACCATCTCAGGACCGAAATGTTTACGGTCTTCAACGTCGAACGGACCGGCGTGTTCCAATTTACGTTCGAAATCCCCGCGGATGCTGAAAGCGTTTCCGCCCGTGGCCATTCCCGCTCCGGCCTCACCGCCGTCGATGTCGACGGTTTCACTCTCGCCGACTCCAAGGACCATCCCGGGATGAAGACGATGACCGTCAATCTCCGCCGTAAGGCGTTCGGACCCGTCGGAGTTTTGATTTCCTACCTTCACACGAGAAACGAAGCCGATCTCAAATCGCCCACGGGTAAAACGGTCGAAATTCCGATCAAGCTCCCCGGCCTCGGTAAAGGCGTCGCCCAACGCTCCGACGGCCGGCTTATCGTCGAAGCCACGGACGCTTTCCGGCTCAATACGCTTGACGCCGAAGGACTTCAACCGGTTTCCGTACAACAAGCCCTCGGAAACGACTGGAACCTGGGCCGGTCAAGCGCGCAACTCGGTTTCCTTTTCGCTGAAACTCTTCCGGCCTTCAAACTCCAAGCGGAACGTCGCAAGCCGCAGCTCGTTTTGCAGGAGGTCCGAACCGTCCGCATCGAAGACGGTTCGATCAAACACACCGCGAAATTTCATTACGAAGTCCGGTTCAGCGGCATCAAATCGCTCCGAATCGACGTTCCCGAAGCGCTCTCGGGTCGCCTGAATCTTCGCGGCGACGACAATTGGCGCGAAACCCGAATGATCCCGCCGCCGGAAGACGTTGCCCAAGGTTTTGTCGCCTGGGAATTTGCAACCCGGTCCGATATTCTCGGCAAAGGCCATTTCGAAGTCGCCTGGGAAGACGAACTTTCGCAGTTGGACATCGGCAAGAGCTTACAAATCGACATCCCGCGATTGGTTCCGCAAAAACAACAACCGTCGGATCGTATCTGGGGACAAATCGTCCTTTCGAAATCGCAGAGCATCGATCTGGGCGAATCCGAAGCCACCAAGGGGCTCAAACCCATTGATCCGCAGCACGATCTCCAACCGCAGGACCGCATCGGCGACGCCGTGGCCGCGTTCGAATTTCATGACGATTGGACCCTCCAGGTCGTTGCGACCCGGTACAAGCTTGAAGAAGTCAAACGGACCAGTATCGAACGCGGTTTCATTCGGGCCAACCTGTTCTTTACGAAAACCGGAACCGGCATCTCGGCCCAGGCGCTTTTCCGCATCCGCAGCGTTCAGCAGCGGCTCGAACTGGCCATGCCGGAAAAAGCGACAATCAGCGACATTCGGGTCAACGGACAGAACATCGTGCTCGAATCCGATACCGCCTCGGGCGGGCGCCCCCGGTTCATGATCCCGTTGACCACGGTCCCGCCGGACACACCGTTCATCCTGGATATTCGTTACACGGTCGATCCGCCGTGCGACAACCGGATCGAAATTCCCTCGTTCCCCGGAATTCCCGAGACGAAAAACACTGCCGCCGTGCCTGGCCCAGCGATTCAAAAGGTTTTCCTGGCCGCTTACGTTCCCGAGGACCGGATTCTCGTCGGCTTCCGGGGAGACTGGTCGAAAGATTTTACGTTCCAATATTCCGATTCGCGGACGCTTCCGGTCAATACGCCGAGCGTCGATTCCCTGTTCGGCGAATTCGCTTCCGGCGGACGGTCGAACGATTTTTCCGTTTCCGGAAATCCTTGGCTCTTCTCCGCGATTCACCCCGGAGAGGACGCCGCGCTTACGCTGACCATCGTACCCGACCGCATCGGCGCGGCCGTGTTCGTCGTCTTGGTTTTGATCGGCCTCGCCATGCTCGCGCTGTCCTGGCTCCGGCGATTCCAAGCCGTGATCGCGCTGTCCGTGATCGGCATCGTACTCGGTTACGTTTATTCGACATTCGGCTCGTTGCTGCTGAATCAATCGGCCGCCTGCTACGCCGTGCTTGTCGTCGCCGCCATTTGGCTTCTCCAAGCCGTTTATGAACTCGCACGAAAAAGAAAAACCACCGACAATTTAGCCGACACTCCGGCGCCGACGGTTTCGGAGCCCGTCTCGACGTGTCAAACCACGGAAGGGGGGACCCCCAACCATGCGTAAAACTTTCCGCAACCTATTCGTTGTCGCCGTGATGACTGTTGCTTTCGCATCGGCCGTCGCCGCCGCGCCGCCGGACAAAGTCGTCCGTGAAATTTTTGTACCGGAAACGGAACTCGGAGCCCTGCTCGAAGGAGCCCGGGACCGGGTCTTGATCCCCCGTCAGGAATTCGAAGCCTTGCTCAAACAGGCCCGGGAAATCGAACTGGCGCAAAACCAACCTCCGGCCGCCCTAGCCCCCGCCGAAGCGATCCTGCTTGCAAGCGATTACACGGCGACGATCACCGACCAGCGTGTCGAAATCGAGGGCATCCTGGAAATCGATCTTCTTACCGACGAACTCGTCGCCGTAACGCTGCCGATGAGCCGCGTTGCACTTCTGGAAGCAACCCTTGAAGGGGAAGTCGAACCCGCCACCCTGGGTCGCACCGAAAGCGATGACGTTTTCAAGCTCGTCCTTCAGGGCCGGAAAATTCATCGACTCAAATTTCGTGTCACAACGCCCCTGACCGTGGAATCAACACGACAAAGCCTGGTTTTCCAGCTTCCGTTGGGTACCCGGCAGACGTTCCATCTTTCGATTCCCGGCGATGTCGAGTTCAAAGCCGGCGCCGCCGTGCTTTCCCGCAACGTTAACGACGGCGCGACACGTTTCGAATTGCTTTTACCGGCCCATCAAACCGAGACGCGGCTTTTAATGACACTCAACTCGCACCGTGTGGGAACCTACCGCGCGATGCTGGCTCGGAGCGTCCAATTCGCCGAAGTCACCGAGCAATACGAACGCCTCCACGCAACCGTGTCGCTCAATGAATTGCACCAAGGCCTGCGTGATGTCGCGTTTTACGTTCCCGAAGGATTTGAAATCACCGACGTCCGCTCCACGCTCCTGGACCGCTGGAATGTCGAAAAGGCCGAGCCGGGCCAACCGGACAAGACCCGCGATGTGCTGAAAATCCAATTTCGGGAACAGATTCCCGGTTTGACCACGATCAATCTTTCGGCGATCAAAACCAAAGTCGAACTCGGCGAACGTTGGCAATTTCCGCAGTTCGAATCCGTGGACGCCGCAGTGGATTCAGCCGTTTTGGGGCTTCTACTCGAACAGGAACTCGAAGTCCTGGACATGAAAACCGAGCGACTTTATCCCATTGACACGATGACGCTCAAAGACGCGATTCCGCCCAGCGCACTCGATTCGCTGCCCGGCTCGCCCACGCTTCGACTCGCCTTGGCCTATTACGCTCCCCGCGGTGATTGGGCCGCCGGGGCCGTCTTCCGTCGTCCGCCGCCGGATTGCAACCTTGAAACCGAACAGGTACTCGTCTTCTCCGAAAAGGAGCCCGCGCTCTTTATCGAATACCGCCTCACGCCCCGGACGGGTAAAGTGTTCGACGCGACGATCCAAACACCGGTCGCTTGGAAAATCCTCGCCGTGACCGACGCCGCGGGCCGCACGCTCGATTTCCGCTCGAAAACGGAAAACAGCGTTTTGATCCGTTTCCCCGAAGGCATTGCGCCCGGTTCAACAGGCCGGTTCACGCTGCGCGCCGTCGGCGGGCTTGAGGATTGGTTCAAGTCCGGCGCGGAGAAGAAGTTGCAATACCCTGTATTTCAGTACGAAAACGCGTCCGTCGAAAGCGGCAAAATCCATGTTCGGCAGCAGGGCGAAGAAGATTGGGAAGTCGTCCCCGTAACGTTGGAAAACCTGGTCGCGACGGATGTTCCCGCCGACCGGGTTTCCGATGCGGCGCCGAAATCGGCCCTGTCGTTCCAGTACGATTCGGTCCCGTTCGCGTTGGAATTATCGCTCGAAAAAATCGTTCCGCGTATCAAGGCGAAGACCGTTTCGTTTTATCGCTTCGAACCCAAACTGCTCCGGGTTCGGCACGAAATCGATTACACGGTCGAGCAGGCGTCCACGCGCAGGCTCGTGTTCCGGTTGCCCATGGACAGCCCGCCCACGCCCGACATCCGGGGCCTCGCCGGGCTGCCGGTGAAGGAAACCTACAGCGAAACCGTTACGGAAAACGGTGATTCGTTCCGGCAATGGACCGTCGAGTTGGCCCGGCCGATGAGCGGATTATTGCGAGTAAGCGTCGATTTCGAAACCCCGCTGGACGAAACCCTGCCGGTCGGTGAGGCGGAAAACGCCACGCCGTACCCGCTTCCCGGGATTCTTGCACAAAATATCGCCTGGCAGTCGAAAGTCATCGCGGTCGAGGGCGACGAGGAACTCGATATCGTGATTCCCACGGAAAGCGAAACCGGCGATTTACTGCTCCGGCCCGTCGATGTCGGCTTACTTTCCTCGGCGGTTTACCAGCCCGGCAAGCGGCTGCTCGGCGTGTTCGGCGTTCTCGATGAAACCGCCCCGCTCGCCGTGACGATGACGAAAAACGAAATCGACCCGCTCATTGCGGCCCTGGTCAGAAGTGTCCATGTCGTCGCAAGGCTCGAAGACGGTAAAGGCGAAGCGGTTCTGTATTCGACGTTATACGAAATCCAGACCGGCGGCGGTTCGCTCAAGGCCGCGCTGTCTGAAAACGACGAACTCTGGGGCGTCACGCTCGACGGCGACGCCATCAAGCCGCAGCGTGTCGGCGGTGAATTACTCATTCCCGTGACCGCCGCGCCTGGGACCGAACTCCGCCGGCTCGTCCTGCTGTACCGCTCGCAGGTTATTCGAAACGAAAACGAACCCGTCGCGCTTTCCTATCCGGAACTGACCCCGGCGGGTAAAGAAAACGCGTTGCCGCTGCCCGTGATGCGAACGACCTGGAACGTGATCCCGCCTGCCGGTTACGAAATTTCCCGGCTCGGCGACGTGACCCCGAAAACGCTCCGCCCGCAACCGGCCCTGTTCGAGCTCTTCCGGGGCGGGGTCGAATGTTGCTCGGCATTGATCCGCAAAGTCGATTATTCCCGGTACGCTCCGCAAACCCGCCTGCCGAACTTCGGCTGCTCGGCCAAGGACGAAATGACGTTACCGAAACCTACTTACATGAGTGATCGTCACGCCGAATTGGGAATCGCCTCCATCCCGGTTCCGGCGAATCCCAGTTTCAACGGGGAAGCCGAGTCCTCCGCAGACAAATTCGACGTCGACCTGAAGTCAAAATCGCGGGAGCTCAATGAATGGTCCAAGGATGTTAGCGAAATGCTCGTAGTTGATCAGGCTTCGATTCCGGTGGATAATCTCGAAAGACTCGATGAGAGACGGTCTTCGCCACAAAAGCCCGCTCCGATAACCCTTTACGATAACAAATATGAGAAAGCCGAAGTCGCGCGAGGCCGCCGCCTGCAATCGGCGCAGCCGGTTTCCGTGGTGATCGCCGATGCCGGCAATAACGGCCCCGCCTCGGGTTTGGCCGTGATCGGGCAGCGTTACGCTCGGGAAATTCCCGTCCGACTCGCCAGCCAATCGAACGCAAACCGCCTCGGCTGGATCTCGCTGTTGCTCACCGTGCTCGTCGGGCTCGGCCTGTCGAATTTTACACGAAAATCCAAGTCGGCCTTTGTTTTCGGGCTCCTCACGTTGGGAACCATCCTCGTTTTCGTGCCGGGCCTGGAGCGATTCGCCTCGCTGCTCAACGGGATCGTTTACGGCGCGGCAATTTCCGGCGGCATTTATTTGATCTTGGCCGTCGTTGTCAAAATCCGTTCGACAAAAATGGCACAAAAAGACGAAGCCACCGCGCCGTCACCCGCTCCGGCGGGCGTAAGCACCTGCGCGGCATGGTTGACGGCGGTGATTTCCCTCCTGGCGGCCCATGCGGCGTTTGCCGATGAAAGCGCCACAACGCCGAAGATTCAGTTCCCTCCCGACGCGGTGATTGTTCCGTATTCGATGACCGATGTCGACCCGAACCGATTGCCTGAGGTCGAGGAGCTTACCCGGCCCGAACAGTCGCTTTGGGTGACGTGAAAACTTACCGGGACATCGGAATTCCCTTTGCGGTTTCTTCGGCCCGGTACGAAGCCCGGCTCGATTCCGGCATGCGCGATTCGTTGCCGCTCACGGGGAAACTCCGGATCGGCGTGTTCACGGATACGCCCGTCCTCGTGCCTTTGCCATTGGAAAACGCGGTGTTTGAGAATCCTTTACTGGACGGCAACCCCGCCTCGCTCCAATCGCAACCCGACCGTCGGACATTCGTACTCGTTGAAGGCCGGGGCGAACACGAACTCGCTTTCAATGTTATCGTACGAATTCAGCGGCAAGGCGGTTGGCGGATCGTCGAAGGCAAACTGCCCGCCGGCGCGGCGAGTTTCGCGGTACTGTCGATTCCTGAAAACGATTGCGATCTCCTGACCGGCAACGTACTCGATAAGCGGAAATGGAGTTCGACGAAAACCAAACGCGTCGAAACACCGCTGGAAGCCGGAGGCGAGTTCCGCTGGCAATGGCGGTCGGCAATCTCGGAAGAGGGCGTGGACCGGAGCCTGGAAGTCGAGTCGGCCATTCGTGTCGACGTGCAGGAAGACGGTTGCTGGGTTCAGTGGACGCCCACGCTGAAAATCAGCCGGGGCCGATGGGAAATCATCCGGATTCGCTTACCCAAGGACTATGTCATCGCGGAAATTCTTGGTGAAAACGTTCGCGGCTGGTCCGTCGTGGAAACGACCGGCGGTGCGGAAAACGATTTTCGTACGGTCGATATCGAACTGCTCAAACCGGCTGAGAAAAGCGAAGCCCTGTCCGTCCGGCTCGTCAAAACCCTGGACGGCGACGCCCAAAAAGCGGACGTCGGAATCCGCTTGAACCTGCCGAAACTTTCGATTCCCGACGCCGGCATCCACCGGGGTCGCGTCGACCTGTACCGGGCGACCACGCGCACCATCCGGGTCGTCGACTCCTCGGGGCTCTCGCCCACCGATTTACCCAAGGACAATCCGCACACGCTTTCGAAATTCGAATCGGCAAGCCCGCTGGGCACGTCGATCTTCCAATCGTACCGTTTCGTGACCGAAGCGTTTGCGATGAACCTGGAATCGAAGGCTGCGATTCACCGTAAATCGGTCCGGTTTGTTTCCGTGCTGAAAATCACGAAACAGGAAACGATCGCCGAAACCCGGGCCACGATTTATTGCGACAATGAACCGTTCATGGGTGTGATGACGCTGCCTCGGGGTTATCGATTGCGCAGTGTGCAGGTTCCCCCGGGAACGTTTTGGAGCCTGGAAAAGAAGGACTCGGGCGATCTGCTCAGCCTGTCCTGCGGCAACGCGATCACGGGGCATTTGAACGTCTCCCTGGAAGGCGATTTCGGCAAAGCCCGGTCCGAAGACGGTTTAACGCTGGAACGGCTGCCCGTTTTCACGCTTGAGAATTTCAACACCGAACAAAACGTGGGGCACACTTCGTCGCTGGCCATACTCACCGAGCCTTCATTGGATGTCCGGGCCGAGAACCTGGTCCGCTGCGATGCGGGGAACGTCGATACCGTCACGCAGTACATCGAAGCGGAAGACCAGCGGAAATTGATCCGCATGGGATTACACTCGGGCCTGAAAGATTTCAGCGGAAAGCTCGTTCTCACGCAGCGAAAGCCCGAGGTTCGATGCAGTACGATCACGAATGTCCGGACCACGGCCGAAGCGATCGAGGAAACCATCCTGCTCGACTTCCAAATCGATCGGGCCGGCATTCGCGACATCGCGTTCGAGTTGCCCGATTGGATGAAAGACGCGAAAATCGACGCCCCGTTCCTGCGGCGTAAAACCGTTACGAAATCAGGTTCCGACGACGTTTTGGTCCGGCTCGAACTCCAGGAAGAAGTCATGGACCAACTCCGCGTTCTCGTCCGGGCGGACCGACGGCTACGTTCGGAAACGAACTACGGCGTTTCCGTGCCGAAAATCCGGACCGGTCAAACGACCCGGCAATATGTCGTCCTGGAAAACGATCGCCGTTCGCCGGATGAAATGGTCGTCAGCCCGTCCGGCCTGGTCAATCTCAGGGCTCTCAGCCGGCAGCAGCGGGAGTGGGGATACCTTGCGACGATTCTCGGCAATTATGTCACCGAGGCGTATTGCTCGCAATTTTCGGACGAAACCGCGGGCGATACCGCCGGATTGGAATTTCGAATGCGGCGGCGTGAAGCCGTGAAGCTGTCCGAAGCCCGGATCGACTTGGCCGAAACCCGGATTGTGATGGGCGACAACGGCGAATACCGGGTCGAGCAGATTTATCGTATCGACAACAAGAAGGAACCCTATCTCGACATCCTGCTGCCCGAGGACGCCCGGCTCTGGGGAGCCCGGTTGCTCACCTCGGCTCAATGGGAACGTCGGGAACAGAATCGCCGCAACGGCCGGATCACCGACGACGGCCAACCCGTCAAACCGTGTCGGATGCCCTCCGGGATCGTCGCGGCGTACCCGAAAGCCAAGGGAAAATCCCCGGAGCGGTTGGTTCGAATCCCGCTGATCAAAACGGAAACCGGCGATTTGGATTACGTCGTCCGGCTCGTTTACGCGGGCCACCTGTCCCGATTCAAAAACCTGGTCCGGCTCGACATGCCCTTCGCCGAAGTGCTGAACATCCCCGTGGGTCAATCGCTCGTTCGGCTCTATTTGCCGGAAACGTACGATTACCGATTCAACGGCACGATGCAACAGGTTCAGCGGGAACAGGAAAACGAAGCCATGCGACAGGCCGAAACGAATTACCGCCTGCAACAGGGCAATCGACTCGAACAGGCCGCGCAGAGCGACAACATCTACGCCAAAGCCCGAGCCAAGCGAAACCAAGTCGCATCCGGCTGGAAAACCCTGGAAGTCGACCAGAGAGGGAAAAACCAATGGTCGGGTGAACCGTTGCAGTTCGAAACCCCGATGCAATCTCCCGGCAACTTGGTCAAACAGGGAGACGGTACGTTGACGCTTTCGCAAGCCAACAGCTACTCGGGAGGAACCCAGGTGCGGCAAGGCGATACCCAGATGATGGTCACGCCGAAAGTCATCATCCAAGAGGAAGAGGAAGAAGCTCTTGTCGGCACAAGCAATCCGCTCCTGATGCAATCGCAATTCGACAAACAATCGAACTACCGGGCCAATGACATGGTCAATAAGAAATCGATGAAAGCGGATTCGAGCATCGTCAACATCGGCGGCAAAGCCAATTTCGATGACAACTGGTTCGCCGGAAACGAGCTGAGCAATACCGCCGGGGAGGCGCTGAATCGTGGTGACGGACAACTGGATACCGACGGACTCGAATTTCGTGGCAATTTTTCCCCGCCGGATTCGAATATGCCGGTCGCCGAGCCCATGTCCGGCCCGGAAGATTTGGGTCTGGGAGGTGGTGGCCGCCGTTCATATCCGCCTGGATTGGCTTCCTCGTCTCCGCCTCTTCCGCCCGCCCTAGGAAAAGAGCAGGCGGCCGATCGAAGTGCCCCGGCCCGACAGCAGATGGCACAGCAGCCCGCTCCGACCCAGCAGATGGCGCAGCAGCGCAACCGGGAAGTCGTTAATGGGCAAATCCTGATCGGCGAACAAAGCATCCGGGGATCGAGCAGCCGGGCGGAACCTTCGACTTCAACGCCGTTGGATCCCATGTCTGCAAGAGATTCGCAGCGTTCGTACCGATCAGGCGGGGACAACAGTGGTGAGTTTGCATCCCGAATCTCCGGCTCCGGCGAAGTGCGAAAGGAAGAGGCTGAGAGTCCTGCGTTCGCCGATGGTGATAGAGGAGGTGGTGGCGCTTTCGGTTTCGTCTTCGTCGGTGGCGGTATTTCCACCGACTCGGAGAATGGCCATGAAATGGGCTCCCAGAGCGACGGAATCGCGATTCATGGAAACAACGTGACCCTCGGCAGGAGTTCCAAGGATGTCCTTTCGGAGGAACTCAGCCAAGGGAGCATCTATAAACTTCCCGTACAGAATCAAGGTGAAGCGAACCTTGATGCAGTGACCTTCGAGGGAAAACCACTCGATCTAAGCGGCGCCGTGAATGCTCGTCTGCCCGTGACGGTAGGCGGCGTCGAGCCGGAAATCGCGCTGAAAGGTCTTTCGACACGGACGGCGAGTTTGGACATTGAAATTCCCTTGCAGGGTAACTTCTTCCTGTTCACCACGCCGCAGGGTTCGCTTGATCTTTCATTGCGGGCCGTTTCGACGGACGCGAAAGAACGCGGGGGCATGCTGGGGCTTTCCCTCTTGGGACTCCTGCTGCTTTACATCGTGTATCGGCTCTGTCTGGGGCTCGGTAGCCGGATGCGTTTCGACCGCCGGACGCACCGTGCCACGGCCGCGCTGGTCACGCTGCTGGGTGTCATCGCCCTGCTCATCGGCGCCGGCTTCGCGTTCCTGGTAGCCATGATCCTCGCCGGAATCCTTTGGACGAGTTTCTTCAAACGCTACGCTCGCCAAAAACCGTTGACTGAGGGTACCCTGTAAAAAAACCGGAAAACCGGTCCCTAAACGTCACAGCGGGGGGCGAACGCCGCCCTCTGCCCACCGCTGACGCCCGAGGCCGGTGGAGGAAAGTTATTTGCGCCAGAACCCCGGATGGAACATGGCCAGAATGACAAAGAGTTCCAAGCGGCCGAGCATCATGATCCAGGTGAAGATGAATTTCGACATTTCGCTGAAGACGCCGAAATTTTGCCGGGCTCCGATCAAACCAAGACCGGGGCCCACATTGTTCAAACTGCATGCGACCGCACTGGCCGTATCGATGAGCTTGCGGTCCCCCGCGACGGTTACACCGCCCCATGTGGATGCGGGCTCGAAACAGAGGATCAAAAACGTTCCCATGACGAAAACGGTCGTCATGAGAGTGAAGTGAACCATGATGCTCCGGACCGTCTCCCGGTCGATGGGACTGCCGCCGACGAACAAAGGCCGAACGACGTTCGGCCGGAACGCTTGCTCGATTTCCTGCGGCAGACTGCGCATCACGCAAACGACCCGGATGATCTTGAAGCCGCCGGAAGTGCTGCCCGCGCAGCCGCCGAGGAACATGAGGATCAAAATCACGCAGCAGGACAGGCCGGACCATTTTTCGTACTCGTCCGTACAGAGGCCCGTGGTGGTCAAGATGGAAACGACCTGGAATACGACGACACGAAACGCGGTTGTCGCCGGGATCAATTCCCGCGGCGCCGCCGAGGCCGTTTCCGTCGGAATGGCCACCCGATCGCCGGGATTCTCACCGGCGATCGGCTGTCGGTTTTCTTCGGGAAAAACATTTTCGTCATAGAATTCCTCGGCCTCTTGAAGTGCCGGATCGGAAACCGGTTTTTCCGAAACGTAAAATGGCACGTCGGCCGTTCCGTAATTATCGAAGTCGCCGCCGATCAGGCCGACGGTAAGAATGACTGTCGAGGCGAAAAAAATGATTCCGACGTAAGTGCGCCATTCCGTGTCTTTGAGCAGCGTGGTGAACTTCCCGGTCAGGGCCAGGTACAATAGCACGAAATTCATGCCGCCGAGGAACATGAAGATGGTGAGCGTCCATTCGATTGCGGGCGCGTCAGTGTAACCGTTCGCCGCGAAGTGGCCCGCGCTGGCGTTGTACGTGCTGAATCCGCCCGTGGAAACCGTACTGAACGAATGACACAGGGCGTCGAAAACGGAGAGCCCGAAAGAAATCAGCAACACGGTTTGAACGACGTTCATGACGACGTACATCGTGAAGACGATCTTGCCGAGTTCCTGGATGCGGTCTTTCGGGTTCGATTTCGTGGGCCCTGTCATTTCGGAGCGGACAATGCTTTTCGTACCGGTCCCGTAGCCGAGAAGGACGACGAAGAGGACCATGATGCCCAATCCGCCGAGAAAGTGGGAGCCGAAGCGCCAGAACAAAATGCAGCGAGGTAGCAGGTCGGGTCGTTCCAATTCGCCGAACACCGTGGATCCCGTGGTACTGAAACCCGATTGGGATTCGAACAGGGCGTCGCAGACGCTCATGGGCGTACCCTCGGCCCGATGAACACCGGCAATGAGATAGGGCAGCGCGCCCAAAATCGTCGCGAGAATCCATGTGAGCCCGACCACGGCCACGGCTTCCCGCTTGGAAAAAAAATCGGCGGGGATATGCTCCAGGGTCCGCGAGCCGTAGTGTCGGAATACGCCTGCGGTGATGAAGCAGACGAGGATGGACAAAAGGAGCCCGACCACGCCGGCCGCTTCATACTGCCATTGCCCGCCCAGGGCCGGGATGGCCCAAGGAAGCGCGAGGAACATGAAAGCGCCGAGCATGGCGCAAACCGCGCTGAGTTGCCGGAAGACAAAGGGATAGTTCATTGTGCCTTGCCCGATTGAATTTCCAGCGAGGAATGTTCCGTGGCCTGCCGAATATCGTCCTCGGTCACGCCGCAATCATAAAGGAGTCCTTGGGAATACGGCAGCGTGAGCACCTGTGTGGCGGCGTTGTTTTCGAAACGACAAAAACCGGCGGAAATCCGCGATGCGCCACCGATCATCAATCCGCTCCGGCCGTTTTGCCGACATTCGATGCCATCGAGCACAACGTTTCGGGCTCCGTTGGCAGCGGCGATTCCGTCCCGCTGAAAACCTTGGACGACAAGATCGTGAATTCGGACATCGCGCACCTGGATCAGGGAAATGCCGACCATTCGCTGCGTCCAGGAAAGCTCGTAATCTTTACGGAACAGGGGATTTTTGGTCCTCTCGGCACGGAAATACACGGTTCCCTGCACGAAACACCAAGTATTCTCATCGAGTTCGGGCAGCTTCGTCACGTCCGTAGGAACTTCGATCTTCGTAAGCATCACATCACCGTTGAAGAGCCGGAAGTGGGTCCAATCGACTGGAGCGTCCAGCGGTCGGAAACGGAACAGATCACCGTCGACATGTTCCCAGATTTCCGGCGGCAACGGTTCCCGACCTTCGAGAACGGCTCCATTGCCTTCGATGACCAACGGAAAATCGGGCTTTCCGCTATGACTCCGGCCGAAAAGCGTGACCGATTCCCGGTAGGGGCCACCTTTTTGGGAGAGCACGATCCGGTCGCCCGCCTCGGCCATGGTCAAGGCTTTTGCGATGGTTCGGATCGGGGCCTCCTCGCTACCTGGCAGTTCGTCGGAACCCGCGCGAGCATTGACGAAGATGTCACGCCCGAAACAGCAGGAAGCCAAAAGGAGAGAAATAGTAAGGACTTGCGTGATTCGTCTCATGGTTCGGCAAGGGGAAAGCGATCTTGACGGCCGGGTGCTTTAGGCCTTTGGTGAAGTCGAAACCGACTTAAAACGTACTGGCGAAAGCCTTACGGGTTCGGAGTGTATCCCGCTTATCGGCGTTCGGGGAGTGTCACCCTGAGGGAATTCGGAAAAATGGGGGGATGTTTTTCGGCATTTCGGCTTTGCCATTCGACGGACGATTGACAGGGGTGGGCTTGCGCGTTAGAATATGCCGAAAGTTTGAATGGCCCAACTTATTGCAGCCGTCGAAAACCATGATAAGCTCCCCATTGCCTTGTGATAAAGCGGGCATACTCCCTGCCGCACCCCTTGAGCGGGGTTTTCAATCCGAAAAAACCACCTGCCTGTGTCAGTTTGCCACCGGGGCCAGCGGGACTGTCGTAGACATGACGGCGGGGCCTGACCTGCAAGGCCGGCTCATGGGAATGGGGCTCTTTGTGGGCACCCGCTTCCAATTGCTCCAAGGCGGCTGTGCGTCGACTAAGCCCCTCATCCTCGCCGTCGGGGAAACCCGAATCGCCCTGGGGCCTGAAATCGCCCGGATGATTGTCGTTGAATCGTAACTACAAATGGCGGTTGGCAAGCTTGCTTCGTTCTTTCTCCCATGCATGAACACAATGAAGTCCTGGCCGCGCTGGTCGGGCAGCCGAATTCGGGCAAGTCGACCGTTTTCAATTATCTTACGGGCCTTCACCAGACGATTGCCAATTATCCCGGTGTAACCGTTACGAAAAAATCGGGGCACTATCACGACGGCGACCGACGAATCGAAGTCGTCGATCTGCCGGGTACGTACAGTCTGACTTCGTACAGCCAAGAAGAGCGGGTCACGCGGGATTTCCTGCTCCTGGAACGCCCTGAAGTCGTTGTCGCCGTGGTTGATGCGTCGAATCTGCGCCGGCATCTTTATTTCGTCTTCCAGTTGTTGGAGCTGCGCATTCCGCTGGTCGTGTGCTTGAACATGACCGACATCGCGCAGCGACGCGGGCTTGTCATTGACATCCCGGCCTTGGAAAAACTGCTCGGCGTGCCCGTCGTTCCCACCAATGGCCGGAATAACGAGGGCATGGAGGATCTGCGGAAAAAAATCAACGAGATTTCCGCGCTGCACGACCATGAACCGGAAGATTGGAAACTCGATTACGGCCCGCTGGAAGACATGCTCGGCGAGTTTGAGCAAACCTTCCGGCAGAACGAACATCTCACGAAAGATTATTCGCCCCGCTGGCTTGCGATCAAGCTGCTCGAAAACGACCGGGAAGCGCGCCGGATCATCCAGCACCATATCCACGAAAAGGACTGGGAATCTTTCCTGGGACCGTGCCTGGAAAAAGCCGAATCGTACGAAAAAACCGACGGCGAATCGCCCCGGAAGACGATCGCTTCCCGTCGCAACGAAAAAGCGAAGGAAATCGAAGCGGCCGTGATCAATCGGGCCATGACGCCCAAACGGAATTCCGATCAATTCGACCGCGTGCTCTGTCACCCGCTTTTGGGACTCGTCGCTATCGTGTTGGTCATGTTCCTGACTTTTTTGCTTTCGTTCAGCGTTGCCCAGGAATGGGCCTGGGTGCCTTGGGCCGTGGTTGCCGAAGCCGCCGAGGAGCCGCAAACCGGGGACGTCGAAGAGGCCGGGCAAGTTGTGGAAGCCGAGCCGGTTGCCGAGGAGGAGTCTGACAAAATCGTTTTCGGATTTGTCACCCCCACAGACGCCTGCGGAAGCATTTTCGAATATTGGATTCCCAAGGCGCTGGATAACACACTGCAACTGGAAGACGGTGATTTGAAGTCGCTCATTTACAACGGCATCGTTGCCGGTGTGGGCGGCGTACTCGGGTTCGTGCCCGTGATTTTCTTCATCTTCCTGTTTGTTTCGGCCTTGAATCAAAGCGGTTACATGGCCCGGGTGATCGTGGTCATGGACCGAATCATGCGTGTTTTCGGTCTCCATGGTCAAAGCGTGTTGCCGATGATCCTTGCCGGCGGCATCTCCGGCGGTTGCGCGGTTCCGGCCGTGATGGCCACGCGAACCATGCGGGAACCGAAAGAGCGGCTCCTGACGATCCTGGTCATTCCGATCATGAACTGCGGGGCGAAGTTGCCGGTTTACGGGTTGATTATCGCCGCGTTTTTCGCACGATACCAGGCTCTCTTGCTCACGGGCGTGGTCGTGGTTTCCTGGACCATTGCCCTTCTGGCCGCCCTGGTTTTGAGCAAAACCATGGTCAAGGGCGAATCCACACCATTGGTCATCGAACTGCCGACGTACCAGGTTCCGAGCATCTTTGAAATTTTCGCCACGGCATGTCGCCAGAGCTGGATGTTTATCAAGAAGGCGGGGACGATCATTCTCGCGGTGAACGTGTTGCTTTGGGTGTTGATGAATTATCCGGCCCCGAAGGACCCTGCGGCTACGAAAACCGAGCGGCTCAACGGCTCGATTGCGGCCTCGATCGGCAGGGCGTTCGAGCCTGTCTCTCGCTTCGCCGGTTTCGATTGGCGGGATAACATCGCGCTGATCGGCGGATTCATGGCCAAGGAAGTCATCGTCAGTTCGCTGGCAACGATTTATGAAATCGAAGAAAGCGACGACGAGGAAAAAACCAGCGAAGCCTTGGCGACCCGGCTGCAATCGGAACGCAACTGGTCGCCGGTGAAGGCGCTGGCGCTGCTGATTTTCGTGATGGTGTACGCCCCGTGTATCGCCACCTGCGCGGCGATCCGTCAGGAAACGGGCTCATGGAAGTTCATGTTTCTGACGATGGCGTACACGACGATCCTGGCGACGATCCTGGCCGTGCTGGTGTATCAAATCGGGATGCTCGCTACATAGAAAACGGAAGCGGGGACCGATGTCCCCGCCTCTCTT
>JBEBTM010000028.1:0-17806 GCA_040393745.1 Thermogutta terrifontis
AGGTCGGGCTGAAAGTTAAGAACATCCGATACTACAAAAGCCAACCCTGGTCGATTTCGGATAATCTGCTCATCGGTTACTTCTGTGACGTTGAAACATCCGATGAAATCAGTATTGATAAAGACGAGCTGTCCGGTGCGCAGTGGTTCGAGCGCCGAGACATTCCGCTAACGGGGGATTACGCCGACGGAAGTTTGACGTATGAAATGATGCGGGAATTCAAGACTGGCCCAACTTGAATCCCGGGGCTTTTTGGGGTAGACTGGACGCAGTCTTTTTTCGGCCTCCGTTCTCGGAGGAAGGAACGCACCCCGGAGACTCGAACCAAGGAGAAACCATGACTCTGGCGATGATCGAAGCCGTCGGTCTGACGAAGTATTACGGCGATGTTGCGGCCATTGACAATGTTTCTTTCACTGTCAATCAGGGCGAAGTCGTCGCCTTTCTCGGACCCAACGGGGCAGGAAAAAGTACGTCCATGAAGGTCCTGACCGGTTATCTAGCCGCCACTCGCGGCACGGCTCGCATCGCCGGGCACGACATGGCCGTGGATCGGCTCGCGGGTTCCCGAACGCTCGGTTACCTGCCGGAATTTGGGCCGCTTTATCCCGACATGACGCCGCGAGGGCTGCTCTAATTCTTCGGTGATGCCCGGGGAATCTCGGGCGCCCGGCTCAAAGAACGCGTGGCCGCCGTGGTCGAACTCTGTGCCCTGAAAACCGTTTACGGTAAACCCATCGGCAAGCTGTCCAAGGGATTTCGCCAGCGCGTCGGAATGGCCCAGGCGTTGCTCCACGAGCCGGACGTTCTTATTCTCGACGAACCGACGGCAGGGCTGGATCCCAACCAGATTTTCGATGTCCGTCAAACGCTCCGGCAGATCGGGAAGGAGAAGACCATTTTGTTGTCCACGCACATTCTCCAGGAAGTCGAAGCCGTCGCGTCCCGGGTTCTGTTTATCAACGAGGGCAAACTCGTATTCGACGGAACGATCGAAGAATTCCGCGCCACGACCGGCAATGCCAACTTGGACGAACGCTTCCGGAAACTGACGAAAGCCGCGAAATAAACGATACGATCAAGCGACAAATCAACATGAACACCAAAGTTCTTTTTTCCGTTTTCAAACGCAACTTCGTGGGTTATCTATCCAATCCCACGGGCTACGTTTTCATTTGCGTTTTCATGCTCCTGGGTTCCATCGCCGCGTTTTTGCCCGATGAATTTTTCAATGCGAACCTGGCGAATCTGGACCAACTGAATCTCTGGTTTCCGCTGATTATGCTCGTTTTCGTGCCGGCGATCACCATGGGAATCTGGGCCGACGAACGCCGCCAGGGCACCGACGAATTGCTGCTGACCATTCCCGCGAGCGATTTCGATATCGTCCTCGGAAAGTATCTCGCCGCGATCGGCATTTACACGGCCTCGCTGCTCTTTTCGCTCGTGTGCAATCTGGCCATACTCCGTTACCTGGGCAATCCCGACGTCGGCTTGTTTTTCTGCACGTATTTCGGCTACTGGCTCGTAGGACTGACCATGATCGCCATCGGCATGGTCGCGTCCTTCGTCACGGCGAATCTCACGATCGCTTATATTTTCGGCGTCGCGTTTTGCGCACCGTTCATCGCGCTGCAGTGGATCGACCAAGCCCCCCTGCCGGGCGAAATCGCCTTGCTTTTGAAGGGATTCAGTATCCCGGCCCAGTTCGAACTGTTCGGACGCGGCATTGTCCACTGGGCCGGTATCGTTTATTTCGCCATGATCACGTCGACCATGCTTTACCTGAGCATGGTGCTCATCGGTCGACGGCATTGGACGGCCAACCAGCGTTTTGTCGGTTCGTTTCATTACGCGGTCCGAACGCTTTCGCTCCTGGCCATCGGCCTGAGCCTGTGTTTCTTTTTCCGGCAGCATAATCTCCGGGCCGACATGACCGAGGAAAAACTCAGCACGCTTTCCAAGGAAACCGTCCGATTGCTCCGGGATCTGGACCCCGAGCACGGCGTTGTCATTGAAGCGTTCCTGAGCCCCGATGTGCCGGAATCCCACGTTCAAACGCGACTGAACATCGTTTCCGTGCTGAACGAAATCGAATCGATCTGCGGCAAAAAAGTTCTCGTGCGAATTCACGGCAATATTCAGCCCGGCACGGAAGAAGCCTTGCGAGTCGGACAGCGTTACGATATCAAGGCCCGGGATGTTTTCTTCGAGTCCCGGGGGCGACGCGAGTTCAAGCGGGTTTTCATGGGAATTTCCTTCCGTTGCGGTTTGCGGAGCCTGTCGTTACCCTTCCTTGACCGGGGCCTTTCCGCGGAGTATGAAATCATTCATGCCCTGTGCAACGTGACCACGATGAAGAAAAAACGCATCGGTATCCTGAAAACCGACGCCGCGCTCCTGGGCCGATTCAACATGGAAACCCTCCGGGCCGAACCACCTTGGCAAATTGTCGCGGAACTGCAAAAACAATACACGATCGTCGAAGTCGACGCCACCGAACCGATCAAGGAACGCTTCGACGCCTTGCTTGCCGTGCAGCCTTCGGCGATGAGCCCCGCGGAAACGGAACATTTCATCCAAGCCGTCCGGCGAGGGCAGCCGACCGTAATCTTCGAGGATCCGTTCCCGGCCTACAAACTGGGGGATGTGGCCGGTACTTCGGAACCGCGAGCTCAGGCGTCGGGCATGATGGCGATGATGGGACGAACGCAGCCGAAAGGCGTGATTGATCCGCTTTGGGACTTTTTAGGTTTGGATTTCGACGCCCCTTCGGTCTCGTGGCAGGAATACTCGCCCATTCGAAAGCTCCGTCAGCTTCCCGTGGGGTTCGTCTTTCTCGACCGGAGCCAGGAAGCCGACGCCTCGGTTGTCGAGCCGTTCAGCAAAGACGATTCCGTAACAAATATGTTGCAATATCTCATGTTTCCTTTCCCAGGCAGGGTGACGAAGCGTGAAGCGGGAACCTTGCCTGCATCGGATCGTCCGCTGACCGTGACTACGTTGCTCCGGACTTTCCAGCATCCGGCGGGGACCGCGAAAATCAGGGACATCATCAGCCGACTCCAAGGAGGCGACCAACTCCAGGACGCTTCCTGGCTCCGGGACGGCGTGGTCATCCCGGACCCCATTCCGCTGGCCGTGCGTGTGCGGGGCGAGCTGCCGCCGGAGGTATCGGATGTGCCGCCGATTTTAGATGAGGGGGCTCAACCCGTCCAACCGGAGTCGACGCGGATCGACGTGATTGTCGTTGCGGATATTGACGTCCTGACCGACGAACTGTTCCATCTCCGTCGGCGGGGCAACGAAGTCGACGGTATAAATCTCAATTTCGACAACGTGAATTTCGTGCTGAACGCGATTGACAGCGTGGCCGGCGACGAGCGGTTCCTGGCCGTGCGATGTCGGCGTCCGAAGCACCGTACCCTTTCGAAGTTCGACAAGGACACGGACAAGATTCGCCGGGGAACCATGACGGAAATCGCCCGGCTCAACGACAAATCCCGGGAAGAAACCCAACGGATCAAGGACGCGTTCAACGAAACGAAAACGCAGCTTCAAAAGGAACTGGAATCGGGTATGAACGAAAAAGTCCTGCGTCAGGCGACCGCGCTGGTCGTCCTTCACAAGCAATATATGATCACGTTGGAAAAGATGACCCGGGATTTGAACCAGGAAATGGAGCGGGCCGAAGTCGAGCAAAACGAGAGCATCCAGGCGATCCAGGGGCGGTACAAACTGCTCGCCGTGGCCTTGCCGCCGCTACCGCCGCTGCTCATCGGCGTGGTCGTGATGGTGATGCGCCGCGTTCGGGAACAGGAAGGAATTCCCACCGCCCGTCGGCGAATAAACCAGCCGCCGAAGAAAATCCAGTTGGCAAAGAAACGTTGAGAGTGACACCGCCATCATTTTTGAACGGTATCGCAGATGCCGTTCCACGTCTCCTTGGAACCTGAAACAATGAACGAAACGATCAAAACTTCGATTTTCCTTGCATTGGCCCTGGTGTTTATCGGCGTGGCGGTTTTGACCCGACCGATAGTTACGGAAATCAAGATCGAGGACCAGGTCGGCAAGGCGCTGTTCCCGAAATTCACGTCGCCGCTGGACATCAAGAAGCTCGAAATCGTCCGCTTGAACGAACACGGGGGGCGGACCGATTTCCGGATCGTCGAAGTCGACGGCGTCTGGTCGATTCCGTCGCACGAAAATTATCCCGCCGACGCCGAAGATCAAATGGGGCGGGTGGCCGAACCGTTTGTCGATCTCCGCGTGCTGGAAGTGGTCGATCCGATCAAGGAAGGCGGCGATCCGGCCGCGATTCACGTGCTCTACGGCGTCGTGGACCCGACGTCGCAGGATGCAACCTTGGAGGAGGGTGTGGGATTGCGTGTCACATTTACCGGCGCGGAGGAAGAAACGCTGGTCGACCTGATCGTCGGGAAAAAGGCGGGCGATGTCGATGCGGACTCCGATTTACTGCCCGAAAATAAACAGAGCCTGCATTACGTCCGCGTGGCCGGTCAGTCGCCGATTTACATTGTCGAAATCGACCCGTCCCGGTTCGTCACGGACTTCGATCAATGGATTGAAAGCAACCTGCTCGACATCAGCACGTTCGACATGCGGGGCGTGTTCGTCGACGAGTATTCGTTCAGTACGAAAACAGTGCTCATGGAAAGCAACGGCGTCCTTGTTCCCCAAGAGGAAATCATGCCTCGATTTATCGGTGACATCACGCTGTCATACGATGCCACGGCGATGGGCTCCGAGAAGTGGCGGCTCGACAAGCAGATGCAATTCCGGGGACGGCAATTCGAAATCTACGAGGAGATGCCCCTGCCCCGGGACCGGGAATTGAATCCGGAAAAACTGGACGAAATGGTCGCGGCCCTGAACGACCTGAAAATCGTGGATGTTACGAAAAAACCCGCCTCGCTGGCCGCCTGGCTCCGGGACGGAAAACCGCTGGACGAAATGGCTCACGACGCCTCGCTGCGGAAGAGCGGATTTTTTATCGTGCAAATTCCCGATCTCAAGGGTGGTTCGACCGAAACCCGGCTGCAACTGCTTTCCAGCCGGGGCGACATGCAAATCCGCATGAAGGACGGCATCCGGTATCAACTTCGCTTCGGCGACTTATCGGGCCCTCTGTCGGAAACCCGGGGCGAAGTGGACCAGGACAGCATGAACGCGAACCGGTTCCTTTTCATCACGGCCGATTTCGACGAGTCCGCCGTGGCCGCGCCGGATATCCGCCCGCCTTTGGATATCGCCGAGGACGCTTCCGAAGAAACCCGCAAGGCGGCCAAGGAAGAACAAGATCGGATCGAGAAGTCCAACCAACGGGAACGGGAACGCCACCAAAGCGAAATCGAAGCCGGGCATCAACGTGCGGAAAAGCTCAACGCCCGGTTCGCCGATTGGTATTACGTCATTTCCGAGGATGTGTACAAAAAAATCCACCTGACCCGGGACAATATCTTCCGCACGAAAACGGTCGTCCCCGACGAAGAAACGCCGCTTCCCGATTGGCCGGAATTGCCCCGGTTCGACGAACCCTTTGATTTTGTCCCGAAAAACGGGTCTACTCACGAGGTTCCGCCGGCGTCCGTGCCGTTCGATTAAACTTTATTTCTTTTCCCACCCATGGAAACCGCGAATCCTACGAACGGTACGGAAACCCTCTGCGCCCGCTTTTTCTGGTGTTTTACCCTTGTTCATTTTCTTTGCTGGCTCGTTCTTCCGCTGCTGACCAAGCCGAACTATCCGCTCGACGTGGTGGAATGTTTCATGATCGGCCAAGAGTGGGTGCTCGCCAGCGGGAAGCACCCGCCGCTGCCGTCCTGGATCACGGAAATTCTCTCCCTGCTCACGCATCGAAGCGAAATCGCGCCGTATTTGGCATCGCAGATTTTCGTGTTCTTCGCCTTCTTCTCCATTTGGAGCCTGGCCCGAAAAATCCTGCCGGGTCCGCAGGCGCTTCTCGCCGTTTGTTCGATGGAACTGTATTCATACTTTACGATGTACAGCCTCGAATTCAATAACAGCATCTCCCTGATCGGCTGCTGGTCGCTGGCCGTTTGGGCGTTTTATTCGGCCCTGGAAAAAGGCCGGCTCCGCTACTGGATTGCCACGGGGCTCCTGCTCGGACTGGCCACGCTGGCGAAATATTCCGGATTCATGCTCGTCGTGATCATGCTCGCTTTCATGTGCTACGACGGCAAAGCCCGGAAATATTGGAAGACGCCGGGTCCGTATTTGACGACCGTACTGGCCCTGCTGGTGTTCCTGCCGCATTTTCTGGCCGTTTGGCAGATGGGTTTTTCCACCTTGGGTTACGCCGGTGAACGCATGGGCGGCGAGGCGTCTTTCGTAACGAAGCATCTCGTGTACCCGCTTCGATTCCTGACCACGCAACTCGGCGTGATCCTGCCGGTTTTGCTCTTCTTCTCGTTCTTTTGCCGCTTTCGTTGGCAGCGCCGCACCTTGGAGCCCGGCGAAGCGTTCGCGGCCCGATTCCTCGCGTTTCTCGTCCTTTTCCCCTTGGGACTCCAGACCATCGTCTCGATTGTCGCCGGTTTGAAACTGAGCACGATTTACGGTTCGCACATTTGGATCTTTTTGGGGCTTTTCCTGGCGTTTTATTTCCGGCCGGATCCGCGACTGCTCCGGCCTCGCAACCTTGCCATAGCGACCGTGGCGGCGATGATCCTGATGCTTTCCGTAACGGCATTCCGGGATATCGGGTCGCCGTATTTGCGTCAAAAACCGTCGCGAATTCATTGTCCGGGCCAAAGCATCGCCGTTGAAGTCGAACGAGTCTGGCATGAACGCTTTTCGGAACCCTGTCCGAACCTGGCCGGCAGTTGGTGGCTCGCGGGTAACGTCGTCGCTTACGGCAAGGATCATCCCACGGTGTTCGCCTATTTCCAAGTGGACGATTTCGAAGGCGAGCATATCTTGAGCGTCTGGGCCGATGCGGAAAAGATCAATCGGGAAGGCGGCATTTACCTTTGGTATGCCGACGATTATCCCGGAGGCGTCCCGCCGACTTTGTACGAAAAATCGCCGCGAGCCGAACCGCTACCGCCGATTTCGGTTCCTTATCAAACGGCCGCACCGCTGAAACCGTTGCAACTGGGGCTTGCCATCGTACCGCCGCCGAACCGGTGACGGCTCGTTCGCGGAGGCGACGTTATCCCCGAGTTGCGCTACGCTCCACTTGGAGCTCTTGGTGGAACCTTTTTACGCATCGCCGGGGGTGCCCCATTCGCTGCTGACTTCGTTTTCGGGCGGGGCTTCTTCCGTGGCTTCCGGCGTCGCCTTCTTTTTTTTCTCGGCAACCGGTCTTACGACCCGGCGGCGGAAGAATTGCTCCTCGATATCCTTTTCATCGGGCGTAAGATAGTCCCGCAGAATCTCATTCCGACGCCGCAGCGCGATCATGGAAAGCCCTATCACCAGAATCAGTCCCGTGACAAGGATGATCACAAAATCGATCGGCTGAAATGTGAAAAGGCTGTCTTCCATGTTGTTGTCGATTTTTTTTCAAAAACTCACTTCGCGACTTCCATGACCCGGGTTTCCCGGATGACCGTGACCTTGATTTCGCCCGGAAACTGTACCCGCTCCGTGAGCGACTTGGCAATGTCCCGGCAGGTTTTCACCGCGATTTCATCGGTCGTCTGCGTCGCATTGAGCAGCACGCGCATTTCCCGCCCCGCCTGGACCGCATAAGCCTGCTCCACGCCTGGAAATTCGTTCGCTATGGATTCCAACTCCTCCATCCGGCGAACGTAATGCTCCAGCGACTCCCGCCGAGCGCCCGGTCGGGAGGCGCTGCATGCATCCGCAGCGGCGACAATGACCGTGTAGGGATGCTCGACCCTAAGATCGTCGTGATGCCCCAGGGCGGCCTGAATGACCTCGAAGGATTCGCCATAACGCTTGAGCAGGTCGGCCCCGATTTTCGGGTGTCCGCCTTCGATTTCGTGATCCACGGCTTTTCCAAGGTCATGGAGTAGTCCGCAACGTCGCGCCAGTTTTTCGTTGAGACCCAGTTCGACGGCGATCAAACCGGACAGGAACGCCACTTCCACGGCGTGACGCAGCACATTCTGGCTGTAACTGGTACGGAAATGCAACCGGCCCAGCAGCGAAATGATCTTGTCATTAAGATCGAAAAGATCGACTTCCTGCGCCGCTTCGGTACCCGCCTTTTGAATGAACGACTGAACTTCCTTGTTCGTTTCGGCGACGATTTCCTCGATCCGCGACGGATGAATCCGGCCATCGGCGATGAGTCGGTTCAATGCCAGCCGGGCCACCTCACGCCGAATCGGGTCGAATCCGCTGACAATGACCACGCCCGGCGTGTCGTCGATAATGATGTCCACCCCGGTCGCTTTTTCGAAAGCCCGGATATTCCGGCCTTCCCGGCCGATGATTCGGCCTTTCATGTCGTCGTTGGGAATATCGACCGTGCTGGTCGTCGATTCGGCCGTGTGCGAAGCGGCATAACGCTGCATGGCGGTGAGCAGTGTGTTTCGGGTCATCGTTTCACAGCGTTCCTTGAGCGACTTTTCGTGTCGGAGAACCAGGGTGCCGGCTTCCTCCTGAAGTTCGCTTTCGACCCGCTTGAGCAACCGTTCGGTCGCTTCGTCGCGGTTGAGACCTGAAATTTCATGCAGAGTCTGCCGCTCTTTGTCAATCAGTTTGGTAAGCTCTTCGTTCCGCCTGGTCGAATCGGCAATCCGGTCCGCGAGTTTTCGCTGGTTATTTTCGACGAGTTTTTCCTGCTTGCGGAGATCGTCGGTTTGTTTGTCGAGAATATCCTGTCGTTTATCAAGACTACGTTCGCGTTCGTGGAGTTCCTGCCGGGTTTCACGGAATTCGTTTTCGTTCTTTTCCTTGAGCTGGATGGCCTGCTCCTTGGCTTGGAGTTCGGCTTCCCGGATTCGGTTTTCGGCGTTGATTTCCGCTTGGCGGATGATTTCCTTCGCTTGGCTTTCCGCGTCGGCCCGGCGGAGGGAGTCGATGAAACGAACGATGAAATAGGTCGCAATGACCGTAATTCCCACCGTGACGGCCAAGGTGATGAGCTGTGCTGGATCCATTCGTTTGCCCCTGTATTGTACTTCGAACATGCCGGAAAACGACAATGTTCCGAAGGCTGGTAATGAATAATGACCCGCGATCGATCAGGGGCGTAGAAACCGAAATTTATCGGCGAGCAATCGAATCGGAAACGGAAACCGGCGCGCAGACCGAAAGCCCGGCATAGAGCGTTTTTCCGAGGGCAAAGGCGTCTTCGAGGTGAGTCAAGACGGGATCATCGGGGCCGAGCCGCCGGAAATTCGGCGGGGAGGTTTCGTCCGAACTGCTTTTGTCGCCGGAAGTTCGCCGTGTCAAACGAGCGAAAAACCGGGCAAACTGCGGACGAAATCCGAGGAACCGGTTCCATGTCCTGATAAAGAAAATGACAGGGGCACGCCGTAACCGGGCTCGTCTTTGCAGGGCACTCGACCGGACCGAAAGTCGTTGCAACTTTCGCTGGAAATAGAGCGTCCAAAAATAGAAAATGCCGGTAAGGTTCATCATCGTCGGGCCGGAGTCGGACACCCGCCTGTTCATTGTACCGTGGTGAAATACGCGCTTTGATTATTTCGATTGTCGCCGTATCGGCAACTCCGCCCGGCAGACGCGGGGTCTTTCGGTCGGTCCAAACCCTTTCCGGAGAAAAGGACTGCTGTAGTCATTGTAGCTGATTTTCTCCAAAACTGCAACCGATTTTTCGCAAAAATACGCAAACTTTGCTTCGGTCTTCGCCATCGCGTGACAAAAAAGGGGCTTGTTTTCCGATTTGAGACGGGTAGAATGAGCGGTTTCCATGACAAAGTCAATGAATCTTAAGAAAAGGGCCGGACATGGAGGCGTGCACTCTCCGGGACATCCGGATCGGCCAAGAGGGCATGCCGATGTCTGCGCCATTCGGCTCAACAGGACAATAATGGACGACAGTGACTACAGCGACCTTCGAATGATCCTGCCGGATCTGGATTCGCCACGGAATCTGGTCGGGCTCTCGACGGACGAATTGAAGCAACTTGCGAGTGAAATTCGGGAGGAAATCTTCCGTCTGTACGACCATCGTAGCGTCCATTTCGCGTCTAATCTTGGAGTGGTCGAGCTTTGCATCGCCCTGCACACGACCTTCGATTTCGCCCGCGATCGCCTCATCTGGGACACCGGGCACCAGATTTACCCCCACAAACTGCTTACAGGCCGCTACAAAGACTTCCCGTCGATCCGAACCAAGGGCGGCCTTATGGGCTTTCCGAACCCGAACGAAAGCGAGTATGACCTGATGATGACCGGCCACGCCGGTTGCAGCGTCGGGACCGTCTTGGGATTGGCCTGCGGGGATGAACTGCTCGAAGGGCCGGACCACCGGCACAGCGTGGCCGTGATCGGCGACGGCGCTTTCAGCAGCGGGGCCGTCTTCGAGGCCATGAACCATGCCGGCGGACTCAAGCGGAATATCACGGTCGTCTTGAATGACAACAAAATGTCGATCTGCCCCCGGGTGGGCGGTTTTTCGGCCCACCTGGATCGACTCCGGCTCCATCCGACGTACAACCGCTTCAAGCAAAAGCTGCATGACCTGGTCGATAACCTGCCCGTCTTCAGCCGATCCATGGACACGCTGCTGGGCCGGTTCAAAAGCGCGGTCAAGGCGGGCCTGCTCGGCGGGATGCTGTTCGAAGAACTCGGTTTTCGTTACATCGGCCCTATCGACGGGCACAATATCCCCCGGCTCCAGCGCATGCTCAAACTGGCCCGGCGGTATTCGCAACCGGTATTATTGCACGTTTTCACGGAAAAGGGTCGCGGCTTCAAGCCGGCCGAAGATAACCCCACGATGTTCCATGCCCCCTCGCCGGGCTATTGGCCCCGGGAGGAAGCCGACGCCGCGCCGGTTTCGCCGTCCGGTATTATTGAGCAAAATTCAGCGCAAACGCCGCCCGGAAGCGACCCGGAGCCGACCCCGCCGACCCCCGCCGCGTTTACCGAGTTCGTCCGTGACGCGATTTTTCGGCTCATGAAGGAAAACGAACGCATCTGCGTCATCACCGCCGCGATGTGCCAAGGCAACATGCTCGAACCGATCCGGGAAGAATTTCCGAAACGTTTTTTCGACGTGGGCATCTGCGAATCGCACGCCGTGATTTTCGCCGCGGGACTGGCCAAGGCGGGTCTGATCCCCATTGTCGATATTTACAGTACGTTTTTACAACGAAGTTACGACCAGATTTTCCAGGAGATTTCGCTGCAAAATCTTCCGGTCATCCTCGCCGTGGACCGCGCCGGTCTCGCGGGCCCTGACGGTCCCACGCATCACGGCGTATTTGACTTGGCGTACCTTCGCCCGTTTCCGAACATCGAAATCCTGGCCCCCGCGGACGCCGACGACGTCGACCCCATGATCCGCTACGCCGTCGGGTCGGGGCGCCCCGTGGCGATTCGTTATCCCAAGGCGAACACGATTCCCTCGGATCGACCATTTCAGCCGCTGGAATCCGGCAAGGCGGAAATCCTGCGTGACGGTCGGGACGGTATGATTGCCGTTTGCGGTCCCTTTTTGGATACGGCTCTCGAGGCGGCGAAAACACTGGGGAAAAACCAGGACGGTCTCGGCCGGGTCGACCTGGGCGTGATGAACGTCCGGTTCGTCAAGCCCTTGGACACGGAGACGCTGCTCCGGCCTTTGCGCAACGGAAATTTCCTGGTCACGATCGAGGAAAGCATGCTTGCCGCGGGTTTCGGCAGCGCTCTTTTGGAGGCGGCGAACGACGAGGGCTTGGATACGCGAAAATTCAAGCGGCTCGGCATCCCCGACCATTATGTCGAACACGGCGACCGCCAGGAGCTTTTGAGCGACCTTGGCCTCGACGAGGCCAACTTGGTCGCGGTTTGCCGAAAGTTGCGGTTTTAGACTTTCGCCGCTCATTCCACGGCTTATTCCAATGTCGGCCAAACGACTTCGCCGCGCCTTTGGGCTTCCTGACCCTCGGTTTCGTACACACCGTAAAAATTCGAAACGCAGTCCAACCAGAGAATGATCCGGTGCATTTCCTCGTCGCTGAGTTTCACGTCGTAATGCCCTTTTTCGAGCATTTGATACAGCGGCGACGCAAGGGCGCCGAACTTGCCCGGCGTGGTACGCAACGGGTCGCCGTAATCGGTGAAACCGAATTTCGGGGCCAGATTATTATACGACTCGTAAAACCGATCCCGGACGGGCTCCTTGGCCAGGCTGAACGTTTTCGATTCCGCTTGGGCGTGGCAGTCGACGCAGTGTTTGTCGAGAATCGGCTGCACGAGTAGCGGATAGCTGAACGGCCTCGCTCCCGGCGCATTCTCCGGTTGGATCGGCGACGCTTCCCGGCGGAGCGCTTTCGGCAGCGACGTGATGCGAAGCGGCGCATTGGTCTTCGGCTCGTGGCAACCGCCGCAGGAAAGGTTTTCGCCCGGCTGGAGATAGGACGAACTTCGCATCGACTGCACGGCCCGGCCCTTGGAATCCAATGCTTGAAACTGGAATTCGATTTGTGCCGGAAGCTCGAAATGCGCGCTGCCGTCGTCTTCAACCGGCACCGTCCCCAACACACACCGGGCAATATTCACCGAGTCCAAACTGGACGCTTCCTGAATTCCCGTGCGTGTATCCCGGATCGAATGCGACGGCGTGGTCATGGGCAAAAGCTGGATGATCCGAAGTTCTTTGATCTGCGCCCCCTCGGGAAACGGACGCAGCGAATCGTAAACATTGACCAGCGACATCGTACCGTGTTTCACGTCGTCGCCTCGCAAATCGACGTAAGGTTGTTCCTCGATGTCTTCATGCCTGATAATTTCGGGAACCGTCGGCGGCAGCGCACGCGGAGCCAGCGGCATCGGTGAAAGGCAGGCGATTTCGGGATCTCGGTACAATAATTCGCGGTTTCCGTAAACGTCACAGAAATAAATGCCGTCGTTACCCCGGCTTCTTTTGCCGGGAATCTTTGCCCCGGGCTGAAACGAAAAGTCGGCGACGCACAGGAAATGCTTCTCATCGAGCGCCCAGGGTGTGCCGTAAACTTCGCCGCCGCCTTGCGACTCGGGGAAACCGACGTCCGGCGTGATGCGTTTCACGGGACTCATCGCATCGTCGTCTTCGACCCGGGGATCGATGATGATGAGCGAACCGAACGACTGTCCGTGATGCGGTCCGCCCGTGGCGACGTACTTCGGCGAACCGGGGATGGCCCGGCAATCGAGTTCGGCGTCGGCCCGACGGTGGCGGTGGGAGTAGTTGCCGTGAATTTGTCGTGGATCCCGGCCGTCGGGCGTGGTGAGCCAGGGATGATGTACGATACAGCCGTAGCGGTCCACGTAATCCCAGCGGATGTACAGAATCTTGCCCTCATGGGTCACGCTCGGGTTCCATTCGTTCGTTTCGTGATAACTCAGGCAGCGTATTTTCGAACCGTCGGCGTTCATGTCGAAGAGCGTGTAGGTCGGACATTCCCGACCGCAACGTAAATAACCGTTGCGCCGTTCCGAAATGAACGCGATGCGTCCGCTGGGCATCCAGCAAGGATCGAAGTCGTTCCAGGTGCCGTCGGTGATCTGCCGCAAATCACCGCCGTCGGCATTGCAGGTGAAAATGTGATAACAACGTCCGGCGTCCCATTTGCCCCGGGAATTATCGTGATGAAAATAATGGTCCGTGGGCCCGGCACACTCGACATAGGCGAACGCGATTTTTTTGCCGTCAAAGGAAACGTCCGGCGAGAGAAACGATCCGCCTTCGAGTTTTTGTCCCTTGAGTCGACCGTTCTGAACGACGCTGTTTTCCAGGAGGTTGCGTGTATCTCCCGTTTCGACGTTCAGGACGAAAAGTCCGCCGCCGGGCCGCTGTGTTCGACCGTAGAACTGGTCGCACATATGTTGGTACGTCGAACGGTGCCGTTTGACGAACAGGATTTCACGTGAAGAATCCTCGGCGAGACGAGCTTCCGCCAAGCGGAGCATTTCGCCGCGAAGATCGCAGATATCCAGAAACGCCTCGAATCTTTTTTCCGTGTCGCTCACCGGAATGGAGTCTTGCCGCGTATTGGCAACGAAGCCGCCGTGCCGGTCCGGCAATTGCCTGTCCAGCTCCGTGTTCAACAGTGCATTCAAACGCCGGCAAACCACGTCCAACGGGTCTCGGTCTTCAGGCAGGATAAGCGAGGATTTATCATACACTTCATTTTCGATCGCTTTCCAGTATTGCGGCGTCTTGAAGCGTTCGGCAAGCAGGTTCCATTCATCGACCCGCTCCTGCATCGCGGAATCGTCCGGCGTGTTCGGCATCCGAGGGATATTCCGCCCGGAAAGAGCCGACACGGCATCGTTTACCGCCGTAAAACGACGTCCCTTACAAAGCAGTTCAAGTTCCGCGACCGAGGCGAAGGCCGCCTCGGTCACTTCGGAAATCGCCGTGAGTTTGAGATAACGGCACGCGATCGGTTCCGGCCACTGGACGCGATACGAGGTTTCATCGCCCTCGAAGACGCCCCGGCAAACCGGTTCGCTCGCGGCGGCATTCTCGTCCTTGACGGCATAAAATTCATAATCGCGGATCGTTCCGTTTCCTCGGCCTTTGCGGGGCGTGTAGATGAAACCTTCGATTTCGTACTCTTCGCCCAGATCGATACGCAATTCATGCGGGCAGGGCATGTTGTTGCCGGGTCGGGTTTCCTTCCAAGGGCCGGTTTGCCGCGGTTGTTCCAGATGCGCCGATTGCCAGTGGTGGTCATATCCGCAAGCGTAACCGTAACCGCAGTGGATCGGATGGGCCTCGATCCGGGCCGCGTCGGCAGGTCGGTTGAATTGCGTGTGCCACATCGTGTCCGGATCGCCGTCCATGGCCCGCCAGGCTTCGTAACCGGCGTTTTCACTGTCGGAAGACAGTTTCACGAAAACCTCTCTCGGTTCCGCCGCAACAACGAACGAGGGCGACAGAAACAGGATCGAAGGGATAAAAACGCACGAAAACAGGTTTCGGGTAAGGTTCATTGTCCGGTCCCTTGGAGATAACGGTAGGGTTTCAGTTGCTCTTCGAATGTTGCCTTCAGCTCCGGGTGCCAGCCGTACTTGGCACTGGGATGGTATTTGTGCAGGAATTCGTCCCACCTCGCCTGGATTTCGTCCATCGTCGAATCAACCCGTCGGATATCGCCCGGATAGCCATGATACGGCCGTAAACTCCAGAGGACTTGGCCGCAAACGATGTGTTCCTCGCCGCGTTGTTCGTAGTACAGGCGGTCGAACATAATGGAAACATCGCCCCGATCCGGGGCGCCGGAAAGCCCCCGGTTTTGGCCCACGCCGTAAACATCGGTGAGTTTCTTGGCGGCTTCTTCGCTTTCGACGATAAAAATGGGCCCGGCATATTCAGGTCCACTGCCGGGAGCAGCGATGCGGCTATTCGGGTGGAACCAGATCTTGCCGCCGTTGCCGAAATAGACGATGGCAAAGACAAGGCACAAGAGCAGGCCGACCCCGAGTAGCCAGCGGACTGCGTGGTTTGACGGCGGGGCGACTTTGTCGTCAGCTGGGGACGGAGCGGATGACATGGCGTTCTTTCAGTGGAAATGACGGATTCTCGGCAAAGAGCGGACCTTTAGTGTAGCACGGAAGCTCCTTCACTTTCAAGCCTTGGATGCCGAAAAACGATGTGAAATTCCCGGATGATGGGTGCTCAAAAATCATTTCGAACGCCTTCCCGTAACGGTCGCGGCGTCCCTTGCCGAGCGGTTTTCAGCGTGATACAATGGGAACGGAACATTTTTTGCAAGTTTGTCACGCATTTTGGCCACGCTTCACCGAACGAGGAGAAAAACATGGATATTCACGAGCTGATTACGCAGTTGAAGGAACCGGGGGAAGGGAAGATCGTCATGGTTGTCTCCGACGGCATCGGCGGAATGCCTCAAAAGCCGGGTGGGCCCACGGAACTTGAAGCGGCCAAAACGCCCAACCTCGATGCCTTGGCGAAAATCGGTGTCCAGGGTCTTTCCACGCCGATCAAGCCGGGTATCACGCCGGGGAGCGGACCGGGGCATTTGGGTCTTTTCGGTTACGATCCGCTTCGGTTCATCATCGGTCGCGGCGCCTTGGAAGCCGCCGGAATCGGATTCCAAATGCAGGAAAACGACGTTGCCATCCGCTGTAATTTCTGCACCGTCGACGCGGCCGGTAACATCACGGACCGTCGGGCCGGACGGATCCCCTCGGACGAAAGCGCGAAAGTCGTTGAAACCCTGAAAGCAATCAAGATTCCCGGCATCGAAATTTTCGTCGAACCGGTCAAAGAACACCGCTTCGTCGTGGTTTTCCGGGACGAAGGACTCGGCGGCAATGTCGCGGACACCGATCCCCAGCGGACCGGCGTGCCCGTCCTGGAACCCGTGGCGAAAGACGACGCGAGCAAGAAAACGGCCGAAATTGCCAAGGAATTCCATGCCCAGGCCGTAAAAATTCTGGCCGGGCAACCGAAAGCCAACTGTCACACCATGCGCGGATTCGCCCGGAAGCCGCACATGCCCAGCTACGAAGCCCTTTACGGCCTCAAGGCGGCGTGCATTGCCGTTTACCCCATGTATAAAGGGCTTGCCAGTTTTGCCGGAATGACCCTCGTCGGCAAACCGACGACGCTCCAGGAAGAAGTCGACACGCTCAAGGCGGCATGGAACGATTATGATTTCTTCTTCCTCCATTTCAAGTACACCGACAGCCGGGGTGAGGACGGCGATTTTGACGAAAAAGTCAAGATGATCGAAGAACTTGACAAAGTCATGCCGCAGATTCACGCCCTGAATCCAGCCTGCCTGATCGTGACGGGAGACCATAGCACGCCGGCCAAAATGGCGTCGCACAGTTTCCATCCGGTGCCGACGCTGATTGTTTCGGACCTGGCCCGAACCGACGGCTGCCAGCAGTATTCGGAAACTCAGGCCTGCTGCGGAGGATTGGGCCATTTCGAAGCGCAATACCTCATGGCCTTGGCCATGGGCCACGCGGGTCGGCTTGGCAAATTCGGCGCGTAGCTTTTCATATTTTCAATTCATATCCAAAATCCCATGGACAAACTTGAGGAAGTCAAAGCGGCCATTCCGCATCGGGAACCGTTTCTCTTTGTCGACGAAATTCTCGAATGCGACAAGACGCGAATCCTGTGCAAAAAGACTTTTACGGACAAAGAGTTCTTTTTCCCGGGCCATTACCCCGGCTTCCCGATCGTTCCCGGCGTCTTGCTCTGCGAAGCGGCGATGCAGGCCGGTGCGATCCTGCTGACCCGGGTTTTCGAGGACGAGGACATCGGCGGTCGTTTGCCCGTGGTCGCAAAAATGGGCGAGGTCCGATTCAAGCAGATGGTACGCCCCGACGATACGGTCCTGCTGGAAGTGAAATACCGCGACAAGATGGCCGGCGTGTATTTCCTCCGGGCGAAAGTCACGCTCAACGGGAAAGTTTCCGTCCAATTCGACTTCGCCTGCGCTTTGACGGAAAAACCGGAATAAGAGACGGTAGGGAAATGGCCGCAAACCGTTTGGCAATCTATTACAGAAATTCAATGGAGGTCGACCGTGAAACGATTTGACGAACTTGTCGCCGCGACGAAAGCCGAATTCCTGAAGCGTTACGGCGTCCAGCCTGCCTGGGTGGTCGCCGCGCCGGGCCGGGTCAACCTCATCGGCGAGCACACCGACTA
>JBEBTM010000029.1:0-17600 GCA_040393745.1 Thermogutta terrifontis
GCTGTTTTCTTGGACTGCCTTCTCACGCTCCAACGGCTCAACATAGGCCGCTCCGGTCGCGTCTTTCGGATTGTAATTGGGGTTGTTTTCGAGGGAAGGCGCTTTTTCCCATTTGGAAACCGGGGCCGCTTCAACAGCTTCATCCTTTTCAGGACCGACGACGACGCCGGCTTCGTTGCCGACAAGCACCAGGGCGCCTCTGGCATTGACGCGGACGACCGCACCCCGCCAAATTTCGACGTCTTCGTAAGTATCTTTCAATTCTTTCGTCTCCGTCGTCCCATCGCCGCTAAATTCATAGCCGAGCGACTGAATATCTCGATGCGGTACCGGCTTACCGCCTATTTCAATTGCTTTGCCGATCAGTATTTTGCCTTTTACGGACACATACAGTTGGTACAGACCCGTATCCGTATAGTTGTGACGGTAGGTCCAGACGTAAAGTTTAGGGTTTTCGAGAGTTGCACCCTTATCCACGTTAAGATTCTCGTTCATAACAAAGCCGGGTTTGCTTTGGGCTTTCGTAACAGCTTCAGCGATCGAAGGTTCGGCAATCGTAAACGTACCGACTTCAATGCCGCTTCCGAGTTGCTTCTGCATCTGTTCGAGAATCGAAGCCGAGAAAGCATCCACGTCCAGCCAGCCCTGCCAGCGGATCAACCGATTGGCTTCGGGAGTTAACGTCGCCGATGTGACAGGCTGCGGGTCGGCGAAATTGGGACTAAATCCGGCAACGGGGGTTTTTTCCGCCGAAGCGATTCCGGCGGTCACGCAAAAGAGTACGGCAACGATCAATGTCGCTTTTTTCATAATTGTTTCTCCTATGAGAAGGGGGAGGAAAGAAGAATATGTGCCAGCAAAAAAGTGTATTTACTGTATGAACACATATTCCGCGTTTTACTGATCCGATATGTTGCCGGCTACCCAATGTGATGCATCTTTCCGCCTCTCCCTAAGCGGAACATTGTTAACCAAATCATGCAATTCGTACCAGTATCAACGGATTATAGGGGGAAAAAAAAAGCACAGTCAATACAACAAGGATAGGCATTGTACGTGTTTCTTACGTTTTTTATGAAATTTTTGGTAAAATTCACAAAAAAGAATTTTGTACGAATCAGGCGAGGGTTTACATGGACCGGTCCGACAAAATTAGCGATGGTAGGACAAGCCGACGCCCATGGCTCCATTGGATTCCACAACAGGAAAGATCGTCAAACCCTTGGGGAGCGGCTTCATGCCCTCGGTTTCAGAGACGGCTCTGACCGAAAGATAGGCAAGATACCAACCTAAAAGTGACTGCGAAAGGTAATGCGCATCGTCATTGACCCGACTCCAGGCGGGAATGATCGACAATGTGTAGAAGGCGCTTTTTGCCAGAAAACAGTCGGACATTTGCGCAGCCGTGATAAACGGAACCGCTCCGATAAAAGCATGACCGCTGACCGTATGATCTTCCCCGGAAAAAGGTTTCCAGTAGGATGAGCCGCTACGGGGTCGATTGCCACCCAAGGTGAGTTGCGTCGTCAGCAAGAGCGGTGTTCCTACTGCATAGCCCCGGGCCGTTCGGTCGAAAAAATTGCCCACAGGGCGATGCTCTCCTATTCTTCCAAAACGCTCTTGTCGGAAACGATACACGCAAGCCGAGGTAACGACGATCGGGATGAAAATTTTACCTTCGCCGAAAATCCGGGTGAACTCACTAAAATCGTCTGTAAAATCGCTGCGCACGTGTTTCTGATACCAATCCTGAAACTTGCGATCCATTTTCGTGTTCGCCAAAACGCCGGTTCCTAAGAGGAAGGTACCGTAGTTTGCTAGGACATCACGGCGATAAAAATGCTCGAAATCGTCGAAAATCTTGTCCCGGGCCCGATTCCCGAACCGCAGAAACGTCTCTTGGCGGCTCAGGGGATAGGGAGAAATGCAACTTTGCCCAAGAGCCGGTATCGACACCGGTGCGACTTGGCCGGATGCCCAAAGAATTGGTGCGGCGAATTTTTCCGTGGCAAAACAGCGAGGTGCGGGAACCTGAAAAAATCCTGTCCGGCTCATCTTTTTCGAGCGCGAGGATGGTAGAGAAACGTCAAAAGTTATCGGGGGCGGTCCGGCAGCCGTCACGGAACCCGCTTGCAGAGCAAGCAGAAAAACCGCTAGGAGATTAAAAAACAAACGCCCCATGCGAAAACAGGAAAAATAGCTTAGCTAGGTGAAATTTATCGATATTTTTAACTGTAGTATCTGTAGCTATTTTCGGCATTTTACGGGATGAAGATCAATAAAAAAACCGGAGGCGTAAACGCTTCCGGTTCTTTTGGAACAGAGGCCGATGAGAACATCAGCTCGGATTTTTCGGCACATCGTACTCGTTACGAGGTACTCCGTCGTCCGGCACCGATATACCGCAAAGGCGTTTCGTCGTTTCCGACATGGACCGCGTGATGACGTACAAGCCCGGTATGAGCATCATGCCGATGACCGTGGCGACGAGCATTCCGAAGAAGGTCGTGATCCCGATCGATTGACGGCTTCCGGCTCCGGCCCCGGTGGCGATAACCATCGGTGATACGCCGATGACGAACGACAGAGCCGTCATCATCACGGCACGGAATCGAACTCGCATGCCGTTGAGCGAGGCTTCGATCAACGTCTGCCCTTCATCCCGGAGCTGCTTGGAATACTCGACCATGAGGATCGCCGTCTTGGCCGTGAGTCCGACGAGCATGAGGAGTCCCAACTGGCAATAAATGTCCATGGCGTGGTTGTACAATTTCAGGGCGACCATGCCACCGAGCGTGGCCGTGACCACGGAGAGCATCACGGAAACCGGTGTGGTCCAACTTTCGTACTGGGCCACCAGGAACAGGTAGGCAAAGGTAATCGCCAAAGCGAGAATGACGAGAATCTGGCCCTCGTTCTGGCTTTCCTGATAGCTCATGTCCGTCCAGGCGATTTTGTAGTCCCCGGACAATTCTTCGCTAACCAGTTTTTCGCAAAGCTCCATAAGGGTACCCGAACTGACATTGGGGAGCCCTTGGGCACGGACGTTCGCGGCGTAAAACATGTTGAAACGTTCGACCTGCTTGGCGCCCAGGGTCCATTTGATCGTCGCCAGGGCTTCCAACGGGACAAGTGTGCCGTCATTGGCCGTGACGGTAATCTGGCCCAGCGCGTTCGGATTCTCCCGATAGATACCTTCGGCTTGAATCTTGACCTTGTATGTTTTTCCGTACAAATTGAAGTCATTGACGTAAATCGAGCCTAGCTGCGCCTGGAGCGAACTGAATACCGACGCCACGGAAACGTTCATCGCTTCGGCCTTGTCACGGTCCAGTTCGAGATCCAGCATCGGGGTCGTCATGTCGAACGACGTCATGGCGTACATGGCCTGACCGCTTTCCATGATCTTGCCGATGAGCAGGTTCGTCGCCTGGTAAAGCTCCAAAAGCGACTGGTCGCCCGTAGCTTGGAGAGCGAAGCTCACGCCGCCGGTGGCACCGAGCCCCATGATCGGGGGTGGAACGAAGGCGTTAATCGTCGCTTCCGAGAGATTGCCCCCCTCTTGGACGATTTTTCCCATAATGGCGTTGATCTGCGTGTCCTTCGTCGTTCGTTTACCCCAGTCTTCAAGGTCGATGATGACGATCCCCAAGTTTTCACCATCGCCGGAAGTGATACTGAAACCGGGCGCCGAGATGACTTGGCTGACACCCGGCGTCACCTTGGCGATACCGACCATTTCATCAAGGACTTCCTGCGTTCTCGGCAATGAAGCGCCGGCGGGCAAAACGGCCTCACCGAGGATGGCACCCTTGTCTTCTTCCGGCAAAAACGCGGAAGGCAAATCGTTGTATAGAAAATAATTGCCCGCCAAAAGGCCCGCCATGACGATGATCGTCAACACGATCCGGCGAGCGAGCAATCCGGCAACGTTCAGATAACGGTTTCGCGTAAAATCGAGGCCCGCGTTGAACATCTTGAAAAATCCGCGCGGCGGTTTCGGGTCGTGCAACACCAAGGCGCACATGGCCGGAGAAAGCGTCAGGGCGACGACGGTCGACAGGCACAACGCGATGCACATCGTGATGGCGAACTGGCGGTAAATGATCCCGACCATCCCGCCGAAAAATCCCAGCGGTGTGTAAATGGCCACGACGACCAAGGTCGTTGCCAATAAAGCGCCGGTCAATTCCCGCATCGTTTGCAAAGCCGCTTCCATCGGCGAAAGATGCTCTTCGTGGATGAGGCGGATGCAACACTCCACGACGCAGATGGCGTCATCGACAACGGACCCGATGACAAGAATCAGCGCGAACATCGTGAGCGTGTTGATGCTCATCCCGGCCATGTTCATGAACATAAATGTTCCGATGAGTGAAACGGGAATGGCCACGGTCGGAATGAGCGTGGCCCGCCAGTCCTGGAGGAAAACATACGTAATCAAAACGACGAGGACGAAGGTCAACACCAACGTCGTGACGATTTCCTGCATCGTGGCTTTGACGAAGGTCGTCGAATCGTACGGCATACTCCAGGTCATACCCTCGGGGAAGTGTTCCGCGAGTTCGGAAATGAGTCCCTTGGACTTGTTCATAATGTCCAGCGCGTTCCCGTCGCTGAGCTTGAAAATGGCCAGCATGACCGCCGGGCTCCCGTTCACCGAGGGGCGACCGGAGTAAGTTTCCGCCCCGAGCTCCACTTCGGCGATGTCGGAAATGCGGACCAACCGACCCTGGTCGGCGCTGCGGACGATGATGTTCTGGAATTCCGCCGGGTCGCGCAATCGACCCTTCGTTTCCACCTTGAACTGCATGTAATCGCTGGATCCCTCGGTTCCGACCGACCCCGTCGCGGCCTGAATATTCTGGCCCCTGAGCGCGGCAAGGACTTCCTCGTGGCCGATTTCGAAGTAACGCATCCTGATCGGATCAAGCCAGACCCGCATGCTGTAGGCCATTTCACCTAAGATTATTGCCTGTCCCACGCCGTCTATACGGTACACCGCATCCTTGACGTTGATACTGACGTAGTTGCTCATGAACAACTGCGTGTGGTCGGGATTATCACTCGAAAAAGCGACGATCCCCAAAAAGTCGGAGGTTCGTTTATACGAGCGGATCCCCGTCATGACGACTTCGTTGGGCAGCATAGGTTCGGCCCGCTTAACCGCGTTGTTCACGTTGACCAAGGCGATGTCCGGATCGGTTTCCGGGCTGAAGGTCAATGTCAGTTGGTATCCGCCGGAGTTGTTTGAGTTCGACGAATAATAGATCAAACCCTCGACACCGTTGACCTCGGCCTCAATCGGCGCGGCAACGGTTTCGGCGATAACCTTCGCGCTGGCTCCCGTGTAGCTGGCCATGACCATGATCGTCGGCGGGGCCACTTCGGGATACTCCGCGATCGGAAGGCTCCAGACACTGACAAGGCCTGCCAGCATGATGAAGAGCGAAATAACCATGGCGAACTTCGGTCGCCGTATGAAAAATGCGGAAAACATGCTTTTCTTTCGAATTGAAAATGGAAAATTGAAAATTGAAAATGAAACCGATGTGTCAAGACATCGGCAGTCAATTTTCAACCTTGAGGCGTGGCGGCAGGCTTCGTGGCTTCATCCGACGGTTTCACCGGGGCGGTCTGAGACGGCGGAGCCCCCGGCGTGGCGGTTTCCACGGTGCGAACTTCCTTACCCGGGATCACCTTGTTCAAACCTCCGACGACGACTTTCTCGCCCGGCTTGAGACCCGCGGTGACAATCTGCTGGTCGAAAACCTGCGGGCCTTTTTCCACGTCCCGGCGAACAGCGATGTTGTCGGAACCGACGACGTAAACATAATCCTTTACGCCGTCCGTCATCAGAGCCGTAACCGTGACCGAAGGCAACGGTTCCGGGAACTTCTCGGACAAACTGATTTTCGTATAACCGCCGGGATAGAATTCGTTGTTTTTGTTCTCGCAAACGAGGTAAACCGTAACGGTGTTCGTGCGGTAATCGACCAGGTTTTCCGCGAACTCGATTTTGAATTCACCTTTGTAAGGACTGCCGTCGACGCGAAGAATTTCGATCTTGGCCTCCTTCTTTTGACCCTCGGCGGTCGGCATGTAGGCCGCTTGGAGAAATTCGAGAAAGTCACGTTCGGTCGCCTTGAATTCGACGCGGATCGGGTCGAACTGGACGACCGTAGCCAACACGCCGGAACTGGGCGTGATATAGTTGCCTTCGCTGAATTCCTTGGCGCCGACCCGACCGTTCAGGGGCGAATAGATTTTCGTGTAGGAAAGATCGTTTTTCGCTTTGTCCAGCGTGGCCTTCCCTTCGTCAAGCCGGGCTTTTTGCAGGGCGATGGTCCGTTTGGCCTGGTCCATCTCCTGATCCGTGGCGACTTTACGGTCATGCAGCGTTTTGGTCCGCTCCAAATCCTGTTCCGCCAGGGAGTATTCGGCCTCAATCTGCCGCACGCCCGCTTCGGCAAGCCGGACGCTGATGTCGTAAACCGTATCTTCGATTTCAAAGAGCAAATCGCCCTTCTTGACCGTTGCCCCTTCGGCAAAGGCAACTTTTTCGAGATAACCGGAAACCCGGGGAACGATGTACACGGTTTCCTTGGCCTTGACGTGGCCCGGATAAAACTTCGGTTGGCTCGTTTCCAGTGTGCCTACGGTCGCTACGCGAACCGCCGGGGGGCCCATATCCGGCCGTTGGGCCAAAAGGCTTACCACCGAAGGACCGATGAGGAAAAACATCATAACGACCGTCAAAATCATGACTTGTCGAAGGAAAGCGGGGCGTGTTTGCGTCATTTTTGGGAGAGTGTCGAAAAAAGGTCGAACCATAAAACCGATCCTGAACGGGTCAGGAGCGGTCCGAGGGGCCAAGTGGAGGCCCAAATTGTATCATCGGTTTGAAACAACTGTTTTATAAGTTTAAGAGGAATATTATTTTTGTCAATAAGGGACCCAAAAGCCATCAAAGTCCCGGATAGTCCGCCTATTTTTTCCCTTTTGCCCGCTGTGAACGAAAGAAGTTCGTAAGAATGGCACCACAGGGTTCGGCGAGGATGCTCGAAATGACCTCGCAGCGGTGATTGAGCCGGGGATCGCCCAGGAGTGAGAAGAGGGAATCGACCGCACCGGCTTTGGAGTCGCTTGCTCCATAGACGACCACGGGCACCCTCGCTTGGAGGATCGCCCCGGCGCACATCGGGCACGGTTCCAACGTGACGTAAAGCGTGCAATCTTCGAGCCGCCAGGAACCGAGCGCATCCGCCGCCTGCGTAATGGCGATCATTTCCGCGTGGGCCGTGGGATCGTGAAGCTGCTCCCGCTGGTTGTGTGCCGCCGCGATGAGCCGCCGGTCTCGATGAACGATCACGGCCCCCACGGGCACCTCGTTTTCCTCGGCGGCGAACCCGGCCTCGGCAAGTGCTTGCCGCATGTAATATTCGTGTTCTTCAAGCGTGTGCATGATAGATGATCGCCTCCAAGCGTCGGTACGGAGCTTGCATTTTGAATCTTTTTATTCCTTCATGGCTGTAATACGATCTATTCATCAACCCAATCTTCGATCAACCGGGCCATTCGGTTCTCCAGGAACATTTGGAGTGACGCGGCGTCATACACGGCATCGTCCCGGCGCGAAGTGTCGGGGGCGAAATCGATGGTCCTGCGGATACAGGGGTCCGTAATCCGGGGATTGCCCCGGGAGTCGATCTGTGGAAAGTACTGGGCCAGAGGCAATGACGAAATCTCCACCGAACATTCAAAACTCTGTTTCTGCGAACCGACATGCTGGAGACGGTGCTTGCCGAATTCCTCGGCAAAGAGAAACCCCGCGCGAGAACCCGTGATTTCCAGCAGTCTCGCCGGTTGGCTCCGACCCGGCAACGTCAGCGGAGAATCGTCGTCGATTTTTCGCGCAAGAACGAATCGGATATCGTTTTCATACTTTTTCCAGTTCGCTTCGCCGATCTTGACCGCGCCTTGCCGGAACTGTCGAACCTGCGAGAGTTCCTCGCCGTGAAAGAGCAACACGTCACCGTCTTTCATCGTTTTCAACAGGTTCGGTGTAACGAAGGGTTCCAAGGCGTAATGATTCACCCGGAGTCCCAGGAGTCGGGCCGTGTTTTCGTACAGTTCCGCGAGTTTGAACGCCGCTTTGGGCGGACTCGCATATACGGCAACGAGCACCCGATTCGATTCCCCCCGGCTTTCCTGTAAAAGATCGAACACGAGTCGTTGATATTCACGTTCGATGCTCTCAAATTCGGTATTCGATATCTCGTTGCGAAAATAAGCCAGGAGCGCCGATTCTTCAAGCTGGAGCACGTCGCGTCGCAACTGTCCCATCCGGGCCAGGAAAGGTCGATCGATCCGATCGACATGGCCGAGAAATCGCAGCGATTCCTCGGCCACGGGTTTCGGTCGTTTCTTCCGGCGACCACGTTCCATCCGGCGCTCGATCGTCTCGGCTCTTTTGGCCCGGCTGCGCATTTCATCGAGGAACGAATGTTCGTCAAGCTGCCTGATACGGCGGCGCAAACGGGTCAGATCCGCCAAACTCCGCCGGCCTCCGGTTCGCCGTTCGGCTTGCCGGACGGAATTGCCCGAAACCGACGTCGTTACGACAATATTTCCGTCCGATAAATCCACCCGCGCCCTAACCGGCGTTTCGGGCGCGTAGCCTTGCAGCGATTCGGCCAGGGGAAGCAGGAGCCGCCGTTCCAGGACGCGACGCAGAGGCCGGGCGCCGAACCGGGGATCGTAACCTTTTTCGACAAGCTCGCCGTATACGGGCTCCTCGATTTCCAGGCTCAGCGACCTCGCCGCCAATCCGTGACGCCGACTCAATCCGGCAATCTGGATGTCCAGTATTTTTCGTAGCGATTTTTTTGACAACGGATGAAACGGCACGATCCGGTCGATCCGGTTGAGCATCTCGGGACGCAGCATCCTCGCCGCTTCGGCCGTGAAATGATCGACCGAGGCGAGCGTCGACACCGAAGACACCGGAGCTCCGGTTAAGGAGACGAATCCCGGTTTTGGGAGTCCGAAGCGTTCGACCCCCAGGTTGGACGTCATCAGAATTACGCTGTTACGAAAATCGGCGACCCGGCCGCCGGCGTCGGTGAGCCGGCCTTCGCCAAGAACCTGGAGCAGCAAGTCGAACACTTCTTCGTGAGCTTTTTCGAATTCGTCGAGCAGGATCACGGAAAACGGCTGTTGTCGAACCTTGGCGGTAAGCAGACCTTCGCCTCGCACGCTGCCCCGGATCAGCCGTTCGGCGGCCCCGTACTCGGCATATTCACTCATATCGATGCGCAAAAGCCGGCGGGGGTCACCGTACAGGAATTCAGCCAACGTCTTGGCCGTCTCCGTTTTCCCCACGCCGGTAGGACCCACGAAGAGCAGCGACGCAATCGGCCCGTCCGGTCGGGAAAGCCGGGCCTTGTACGTCAACAGTAAATCGACAATCACCGAAATCGGCCCTCCCGCTTCACCTTCCGTATCCGCATCCCCTTGCCCGATGATCCTGGAGGCGAACCAGTTTTTTGTTTCCGCAGCATTCAGGGGGATCGAATCTTCGAGCAAAACGAGCGGCAATCCCGTCCGGCGGGAGAAGGCTCGAACGACATCGGCGGCCGTAATGACCCCATTTTCATCGGGCTTGAAATCGGGAGGATTTTCCGAGAAAGGATTTTTCCATATCGCCTCCAACGCTTTCCGTTCGGATCCCATTTGATGCAGGAAAACCAGGGCTCTCCCCGGTGCGGCGGAATACGTCGCATACCGACGGTGCAGGGCGTCGATTTTTCGCACGGATTTTTCGTCGAACAAACCGGGAAACTCGTTTTCAGCAGCGCAACGATAAATCGAAATCGCCGTCGTCTCGTCCGGCTCGTCGATCTCGAATTTCGTGAACGGAAACAGCAGGGCCGGATGTTCCTGTTCCAGCACGGCAAGCTGCTCGGGCGTGCATTCGCAGAAAAACGGGAACCGCTCCGCCGCCGCCGGGATCAGATAATGACCCAGGCTCCGCGTTTGTCCCTCCCACATGCCGACTTGCGTGAGTTCCCAGAGATTGCCGAAATGCAGCACGGTCGGTGCGAGCGTGGCAAGTCGGACAAGCAAATCACAGGTCGATTGCCAATCGCAGCAGCCTTCGTCGTCGATATTCGTAACAAGTTGTGACGCGTCGGTTTCGCCGTAACGATAACTCGACGGTGAAATTTCGCCGCCTTCGGCAGACCCGGTTTCCCGGAGCATCCGGCGAACGAATTCGTGCCAAATCGCGGTTTTACCGACGCCGCCGGGACCCACGAGAAGGATCGGACGCGGCTGCCCGGCAAAGACTTCCTCTCGGAGCCGATCCATGTAGGACCCGACTTCAAACGCCCGGGGACATCGGGCCGAATCGAGAAAATCGACACCGAGTTCCTCCCATTGTTCCCGTTGCTCGTTTTGCAGGGCGTGCCCGAGCTCACGCCGCATATCCTCGGGAAAGGCGGGACACTCGGCCGTTATCGTCGCGTTGTGTAATTCAGACGAACGGACTTGCCGGAAGTCGAGAAGTTCACGCCAACCGAGCCGATCACCATAGCGGATCAAGAGAACTTTGCGGATACGTTCTTCGATTTTCGCGTTCCATTCCAGTCGATCTTTCAGGAGCATTTCGATGCCCAGCAGGGGAACCGCGGCGATCCAGACATCTTGGACGGGCCAAACGAGCACGTCAAACGTCAGGTCCACGGAATGTCGCCAGTTTACGCCGCGTTCCGGCGGTTGGAGCGTGACGGATACCCGGTGAAGCTGCACCGAGTCGGGCAGATTTTTCAGGGCCAGCATCAGCGGACGAATCGACCGCACCGGCGACATGTAGTTGGGATAACCTTCCTTGACCAGGTAGCGCAAGCGCGACTGGAGCGTCTCGATTAGTCGGCCGCCGGAATCGTCGAACAGGTCGAGTTCATGCCACCGGGGCGTCCGTGCGACGGTCAAGTCATTCTTCAGATGCAAGAGCAACGTCGAATAGGAAACGGAAACGTTTTGCGTCATAAAATTGATCGAGTTACTGCAACATGCCCCTCTTGGAAAGCAATCTCGCCCCCGCTTTTTCCAGTTCGACCAGCGCAAAAACCGCCAGGCCGATCAGTACCGGGTAAATCCAGGTGAAAAGCGGAATCGGGACGGTCCCGAAAACCGTGTTCATCACCGGGATGTAAGTGATGCCCAGTTGCAGCAGCACGAGAATTCCCGAAACGACAAAGGCGAACGGATTCGACGAAAAATTCCTATCCAGGGCCGGATTGCGAATGCTCCGGCAATTGAACAGGTGGAACATCTGAGCGAAAACAACCGCTTGGAGCGTGACGGTCATGACGGTTGCCGCGTCCGCATTTTGACGATGCAACCAGTGGTCCAAAGCCAATGACATGCCGGCGATGAGAACCGAAACGAACGAGATTCGCCAGAGGAAATATCCGTTCAAAAGCGGCTCGGCCGGCCGGCGAGGCGGACGCCGCATGGCACCGACTTCCAGCCCTTCGAACGCCAGGGCCATCGAAACCGTTACGGAAACGACCATATTGACCCATAGGATCAAGATCGCCGAAAGCGGCATGGGCGTGCCGAACAGGATGCTCGTCAACACGAGGAGACTTACGGCCCCGTTCGTCGGCAGGATGAACAGGATCGTTTTCTTCAAATTATCGTACACTCGGCGTCCTTCCTCGATCGCGCCCACGATGGTCGCGAAGTTGTCGTCGACCAACACGACCTCGGCGGCGTCTTTGGTCACGTCCGTGCCCTTGATTCCCATGGCGATTCCCACGTCGGCTTTTCGTAACGCCGGCGCGTCGTTCACGCCGTCGCCGGTCATCGCGCAAATGTTGCCGTTTTCCCGGATGGCTTCGACAAGTTCCAGCTTGTGTTCCGGACTCGTCCGGGCGAAGACGTCGACTTCCGGGACCGCGCGAAAGATTTCTTCGTCCGACATGGCGTCGATGTCTCGGCCTTGAAGGGCTCGGAGGCCGTCACCGATTCCCAGTTCCAGGCCGATCGCTTTAGCCGTTTCAACGTGGTCGCCCGTGATCATCTTCACCCGGATACCGGCCTCTTTACAAACGCGAACCGCCTCGATGGCTTCCTCTTTCGGCGGATCGATGATGCCGGCCAGGCCGAGAAACACGATATCGTCGTGAATGTCCTCGTGCTCGATTTTTCGAACGGTTTTATCGACCGATTTGCAGGCCAGTCCGAGAACCCGCCGGCCCTGCCGGGCGAGTTTCGAGACATTTTCCGTCCAAAAATTCCGGTCCAGCGGCTTGTCGCCGTCCCGCCCTCTTTCCAGCGAGGCCATATCAAGTAACCGGTCCGGGGCGCCCTTGACGTAGATGACGTTTCGGTCACCGCGTTCGGCCAGGGTCGCCATGTACTTGTACCCGGAGTCGAACGGGATCGTCGACAGCCGAGGCGGTTCGGTGTGATCGATCTCGGCTTTTTGAAAGAGCGCGATCAGGGCCCCTTCGGTCGGATCGCCGTTGACTTTCCAGACGCCGGTTTCGTCCCGACCCAGGGTGGATTCGTTGCAAATGTCACCGCAGATGATCAGCTCGTGCAATACCGATTCTCCGGCAAAATCGACTTTTTCATCGCCTTTGAGCACGTCACCCTCGGGAAGATAGCCGGCTCCCGTAACGTGAAATTCGCCGTCACGGATGACAATGTCGCGGACGGTCATTTCGTTTTTCGTGAGTGTGCCGGTCTTGTCGGAGCAGATCACGGACACGGCTCCTAGGGTTTCCACCGAGGGAAGATTACGCACCGTCGCCTTGCGGGCCGCCATATTTCGCACGCCCACGGCCAGGATGATCGACAAAATCGCGGGTAACCCTTCGGGAATCGCCGCCACGGCCAGCGCGATAACCGCCATGAGCAATTCGACCGGCGGGTTTTTCATCACGAGAAGTCCATAAATGTACAGCAAAACGGAAACGGCGAGGATCACGATGGAAATCGTCTTGCCGAATTGTCCCGTCTGTTTTAGGAGCGGCGTGGTGATCACTTCGACATCGGCCATCATCCGGTTGATCTTGCCGATTTCCGTGGAACTTCCCGTGGCGACGACGAGTCCCTGCCCCGTACCGGCCGTGACGGTCGTTCCGGAAAAGGCCATATTTTCGCGGTCACCGAGCATCGTATTCTCCGGCAGCGCTTTCGTGAATTTCTCGGACGGCATCGCTTCACCGGTCAACGCGGATTCCTCGACGCGGAGATTGTCGGCCTGGAAGATCCGCAGGTCGGCGGGAACCCGGTCGCCGGGTTGGAGTAAAACGACGTCGCCGGGCACGAGGCCTTCGGCTGGAACGTCCGTGCGATTTCCATCCCGCCGGACCTGGGCTTTGGGTGAAAGCAGATCCTTCAGGTCGTCGATGGCCTTTTCCGCTTTGTTTTCCTGGACGAAACCGATCAAGGCATTGATCACGGCAACGAGCAAAATCACGGCGGCGTCAAGATAATGCCCCAACGAACCGGAAACTGCGGCGGCCGCGAAAAGGATGTAAATCAAGATGTCGTTGAAATGTTCCAGAAACCGCAGCAGGGCATGTTTCCGGCGACGCTGCGGCAAGGCGTTGGGACCGTACTCTTCCAAGCGAGCCTGAACGTCTCGGTCGGAAAGCCCCGTCTCGAAATTCGAATCCAGGTCCCGTACAATGCTTTCCGTTTCAAGCGAAAACCATTTTTTATCTGTCGGTTCGGAGTAACGTTTCATGGGGTATGCCGTTTGGTGTTGGGGTTGACGATCCGATCTTGAAATTCTATCGGATAATCCGGCCCATGTCGAGAACGGGCATACCGAGACACTCAAACGCAGGTGAAGACGGCCATTAGAATTGGAATTTCATGCGTAGCTGTACCGAATCGTCGGGCTTGACGGTTCGCTGGGTGCCGTGGTCGAATTCCATTTTGCGGCCGAAAACGTACGCAATTTCCCAGACGGCGACCTGTTCGCCCCGGAGCGCCCATTCGGTGCCAAGTGACAGGGAAAATTCGCGGTACATGGCGAAGTCGTCCCGGTCGTTCACGCTGCGGACCGCCCAGCTTCCGCCGCCGAAACCCAAGCCGATGTAGCGCCAAGTCCGGTTTTCCGCCCCGCGCAGTGAGACCACCGGCGAGGCCCAGGCGATTCGGGCCTGCGGGGCCATGAGTTCGACCCGGAAATCTTCGCTGGGCGTCCAAATCACGCCACCGTAGGGGATGACGCTGTAATCGCTTCGATCCAGGTAGGCCGCCCCGAAACTCACACGCCACTGGCGGTTCGGCTGCCAACTGAATCCGAACATTGCCGGAAGTCGCACGGAATCCTTGGACGCCTTACCGTCGCTGGACCAACCCGGCATCACGCCCGCCATGAAGGACCAGCGGTCGTTGATCGGCTGGAGCCACATCAGGTTCAGGCCCGCGTCGTAGAGCGTATTGGGAAACGGCGTGTCAGGTTTCCAGTTGACGGACGTAAACGTAAAATTCGTTGATACCATGAAATACGACGGCGGCTTCGACGGCAGTTTCGGGCCCGGCAATCCGAAACTGGCATCCAATTTGAACCGTGTCAGGCCGAGTCCATCGCTGCCGTTGGCGGGAATCCAAGACATATCGAGGCCAAGTCCCTGGAAAATCCGCTGATGTTTAGGCGTTCGCTGCTTTTTCGCGTAATAATCTTCCAACATGGCCCGGCCACTGCTGAGCGGCGTCCAGGGTTTTTGCTGCGTGAGCGAGGACTCCGCAAGAACGGAATCCTGCGGGTAAAGCTGCTGCGCCATGACCGTACGTCCGAAAAACGCGAGAACAAGGCAGAAGAAAAGGATGTTTTTTCGATAAGGCGGCATAAATGTATTTTTCCGGGCCGGGCAGATTTGAATCCTGAAGTCTCTTCACGCAACACGGTCGACAAAACCGCCGCCGGTGCTTTTTCCGCCGTTGGGGGCATTTGGGGCGTTGTAGGTGTTCTTACCCTGTCCACCCGTGGCGATCAGTTCGAGGATTTGGGAGATATGGACAAGAGACTTTTGCGTCATCGTCCAGTTCGTTCCGGCCAGAAAACGGATTTCCTGGATGCGGCGTTTGGTCAAATCCAAGATGCGACGCACTTCGATTCGGTTTGCAAACAGTTTGTCACAAAGGACTTCAATCGAATCCGAAGGGAGCCCCTGTTCCGCTGCCCTGGCAAGCAACTCTTCACGTCGCCGGAGCACGTTCTGAAGCACTTCGAGAACCTCGCTTTCCTTCGCAGCCAGGGTGGCCAAAGCGTTTTTGTCCGGGTGAACGAGCAGAGCCTGCTTTTCCTGGAGGACGGCCAAGGTCTTCTCCTGGACCACGGAAAGGTTCTTCAGGAAGTCGAGTATGTCTTGTTTCATCGTTGTTCTTTTGTGGAAGATTGGATTGGGACCGTCTCTGTGGATGATAAAAATCGTCCGACCCGGCGTCAAGGTCAAATCTTGCGCGAGTCGGTTTCCGGCGGCCGGGATTCGGTCTTTTTTGAAAATTCCTCTTGCGTCAAACGGCGTTTTTTCAGACACTCCGCATGCCGGGCATTGGAGTTCGGCCTAAATCAGAGATTGATCCTATGAAAAAAGACCGCCTCGTTCTTCGAAATCGATTCTGGACTTTTCCGTTACTTTCGATTATGATGATGGGAGTTTTCCTGCCGGGCTGCTCGTCCTACCGGCCCTTTTCGTCGATGCGCGAGATCAACTGGCAGCTCAAAGCCCCGACGCTGCACAATCCGATTTTCGTACCCGCCTACGATCACGAATTCCTCTGGGAAATCGTGGTTGATGCCGTGGATTCCCATTTCCCTCAAATTGCCCGGGAAATGCGGATCAAGCATCATGAAGGCGTGCTCACCGAAGGTCGATTGGACACGAAACCGACCAGTGGGGCCTCGCTGCTGGAACCGTGGCACTGCGATTCCGTGGGCTTCCAGGAACGGCTCGATTGCACGACGCAAACGATCCAGAAGCGAGCCGAGGTGCGCGTAACGCCCGAAAAAGGCGGTTACCATATTTCCGTGTTCGTCTACAAAGAACTGGAACACAACACCAGACCGCTCCAGTCGACGGCCTCGGTGGCTAATTTGCGGTTCGAAGACGATGCGGACACCTTTGCGAGCCAAATCGACGTGGATCCCAGTTCCAGCGGCTGGATCCTGATCGGTCGTGATACGGCCATGGAAGAGCAACTCCTCAAGGAAATTGTTTTTCGTTTGAAGAATCCACCCAAGGTTCTGAAGAAATCGCGGGAACCCATTCGCGGCTGAAAGGCTTCGACCATGTCCGAAACACCTCACGACAATCCCCCTGAAAACCCGACCGATCAGGTTGCCGTCAGGCCGAAACAGGACCGGCGGAAAAAACGCAAAAAGGCGCCGCGCTATCATGTCGTTCTCTGGAACGACGACGAACACACGTACCAGTACGTCATTATCCTGCTCCAGGTGCTTTTCGGATATCAACCGGAGGAAGGGTTCCGCATCGCCAAATGTGTCGACACGCAAGGTAAGGCGGTCATCTTCACCTCGTCCCTGGAAAAAGCGGAGATCAAGCGGGATCAGATTCTCGCGTTCGGTCCCGATCCGTTCATGGAAGAGTCCAACGGGCCCCTCCAGGCGACCATCGAGCGCGTTCGGGAGGAATGAACGTCGAACGGTATCGGCGGCGTTGTTTTCGCACAGAATAGGCCCGTTTTCCCGATTACTGAAATGCCGATACTCATCGCCGTCGCCGCGTTCGTTTTACTCGGTTTTTTGCTCTGGGGTTCGCTTTCCTCACTCAAACGGCGGCGATTGCTGGAAGATTTGCCGACTTCGAAGACCATCGGAGTTTTCATCGGGCTCGTCGAACTCAAAGGAACCGCGGAGTCGGAGAATCCGCATCGAAGTTTCCTGGCCGAACAGCGCTGCGTCTGGTATTCGTGGACCGTCCGGGAACACTGGTCCCGCACTGTAACGGAAACTTACCACGACAAAGACGGTAAGGCGAAAACGCGAACCCGGACGGAAAGCGGCTGGACCACGGTCGCTTCCGGCAACGACACGTCGCCGTTTTATCTCAAGGACGATCTCGGAATCGTCCGGATCGATCCCCGCAAGGCGGAAATTCACGCAACGAATATTTTCAACCGCACCGTCTCCACTCGGGATCCGCTCTATTACGGTAAAGGTCCGGCCGCCGGCATCGCGAATTCAACGGGTAAACGCAGCTTTTCGGAGCAGGCGATTTCGCTTCACCAGCCGATCTACGTCGTCGGCCCCTCCCGGGAACGAACCGACTGCGTGGCCGCCGAGATCGCTCATTGCCACAGCGCTCCGATGTTCATGATTTCCACGTCGACGGAGGAGGCGCATTGTTCCAGCGGACTTTGGAAGTTCTGGGGCCTGGGAATCCTGGCCGTACTTATTCCGACCGGCGCCGGCATCGGCATAGCCGGCGGGGTGAACGATCCCGTCTTGGCCGTGGGCATTCCCGTAGCGCTCGGCGGCGTTATGCTGTCGATATGGGGTCTCGGCTGGTTCTGGATGGGTTACAATTCGCTGATCGGCCTGAAAA
>JBEBTM010000030.1:0-17594 GCA_040393745.1 Thermogutta terrifontis
TGCGATTCCGATCCCGTTTTATCGACACGGCAAAACCACCCGGGAGCAATGGCGGATGATGCAGCAAATGCCGAATCCGTATGGAATGGTTGAAATCGCCAGTGACCGCGTACTGATCACCGTCACGGCGGAAAAGGCGAAGGAGCACTTGGTTGATCCGAAAAAGCTGTGCGAAACCTTCGACCGGATCATGAACGTCAACGCCCGACTGCTCGGTTTGTCGCTCCGTGAAAAGGATCCGCACGGTATTCCCCGGAATCTGATGCACCTGATCGAAGTGGACCACGCCTTCATGTACGCCACGAACCACAGAACCGCCTACGTCAGCGGGTCCGTTCGATGTATCCTGGATTACGAGAACCTGATCAAAGACGGATGGGGGCCCTGGCATGAAATCGGGCACATGCACCAGGTGCAGGAATACAAATTCCAAGGATTGGGCGAAGTGACCGTCAACATTTTTTCGCTCGAAGTTCAGCATCATTTCGGCCAGAAGATTCGGATCGACAACGCCGAAATCCATAACGCCCTTCGAAAATTCATGACGGACCCGGACAGGGACTATCATGCCAACGACGATGTGTTCATGAAGCTCGCCATGTTCTGGCAGCTTCGCTTGGCGTTCGGTGAGAACTTTTATCCCCGCCTTCACCGCCTGAATCGGGAAAACGAAAACACGCCGAAAAGCGACGACGAGAAAGTCCAGTATTTCATCCGAATTTCTTCTCAAGTTTCCGGGTACGATTTGACACCGTTTTTCCTCGCCTGGGGATTACGCCCCACGCCGGAAACCCATCAATACATTTCCCAGGGGGCGAAACTCGAAGTGCCGATTTGGCAGAATTTGAATTTTTCCAATGTGGAACCCGCTGGAATCGTACAACCGCCCAAACGAAGCCGCCGATAACCGTTTGGGACGCATACGAGGCGGTTTGGCCCCTTGATTTTCGGCCTCGGTTGCGGTATCTTATATGGCTGACCGATTGCACAGACTGAAAATCCCTCCACCGCCGCCTGTCGGACTCGCGGCGCCAGCGACGTTTCTATGGACGATTCACAACGCATTGTCATCACCGGCGTCGGGCTCACGGCCCCCAACGGGAATAATCCGGCCGAATACCGCCAAGCCCTGCTTGAAGGACGTAGCGGTATTTCGCCCTATGAAATCCGGTATTTCGGAAAAACACTGGCAGGCGTTTGCGACTTCGAAGAGACCCGATACCAAAAGAAAAAAGACCGGCGTCGAGGTACCCGGGCCGGAAGCATTTCCATCTATTGCGCCAACGAGGCTATTATCGACAGCGGAATCGACTGGCCCGCCGTGGACACGTCAAACGTTGGCGTTTTCATCGGCATCACCGAGCATGGCAACGTCGAAACGGAAAACGAAATCTACAATATCAGCCAATTCGACTACGATTGTTCGACTTGGTCGCATTTCCACAATCCCCGAACCGTGGCGAACAACCCGGCGGGCGAGGTTACGCTGAATCTCAAGATTACGGGCCCTCATTATTGTCTCGGAGCCGCCTGTGCTGCGGGCAACGCGGGCATCATCCAGGGCGTCCAGATGCTCAGGCTTGGTGAGGTTGATCTGGCCTTGGCCGGCGGCGTTTCAGAAAGCATTCACACCTTCGGTATTTTTGCGGCCTTTGCGGCGGAAAACGCCCTGGCAACCAACGACGATCCCGCCAAAGCGTCCCGCCCCTTCGATAAGAACCGCAACGGCATCGTCATTTCCGAAGGCGGTTGCATTTACACGCTGGAGCGACTTCCCGATGCAAAACGGCGTGGAGCCAAGATTTATGGCGAGATTCTCGGTTACGCCATGAACAGTGACGCGAGTGATTTTGTGCTCCCCAATCCCGAGCGTCAATTCCAGTGTATGGAGAAAGCCCTGAAGCGGGCCGGGCTCAAACCGGATCAAATCGACATTGTCAGCACCCACGCCACAGCCACTGCGGCGGGTGACGCCCAAGAAATCGACGGACTTCGCAAGCTCTTTGCCGCTTCGAAACGGACGCACATCAACAACACAAAGAGCTTCATCGGGCATGCGATGGGCGCTGCCGGTGTGCTTGAACTGGCGGGCAACTTACCAGCTTTCGACGATAACATCGTCCACCCGACGATCAACTGCGACGATTTGGATCCCGACTGCGCCATGGACAATCTCGTCCTTGGAAAGCCGAAGCAACTCGACTCGGTTGAGACGATCCTGAATAATTCCTTCGGCATGGTCGGCATCAACTCGGTGGTCATCGTGGGTAAATACCGCGAATAGCCGACCCCGATGCGGCATATCGGCGGTTTAACCGTATATCACTATTTTCCATTTTCCATTTTCCATTAAAAAATGACCGGACCTGAAATTCGTGAAGCTGTAATCAGTATTCTTTCCGACATCTCTCCCGACGAGGATTTTGCCTTGATGAAAGACGATGTCTCGTTTCGTGACCAGTTTGAAATGGACAGCATGGACCTGCTTGACATTGTCCTCGAACTGCGAAAACGATATCGGGTCCAGATTCCAGAGGAAGATTATCCCAAGCTTGATAACATGAACAGCACCGTCGAGTACCTGCTCCCGCTCATGAACAAAGAAGGCTGAATGGCCTAACATGAACCTCATTGCGGTCGATCTCGGTAATACCCGGGCGAAGTTTGGTTTCTTTTCCGGCGGGGGCAGGACCTATCCCCTGCCGGAATCGACGTTTACGGACAGGCCCGGCGGTTTTGACGCCTTGACCGGTTGGATTGCGGGATTGCCACTGCATGACCGGGAGTCACTGCTCTGGATGGTTGCCAGGACAGGCTCGTTTCCTTGGCAGGAATTCGAGGAAAAACTGACTGCGCTCCGGCCCGGTGATCGATTTGAAGACCTTGGTTGGCAAGACGTTCCGATGCCACTGAATATCGATTTTCCTGAAAAATTGGGAATCGACCGTCTTTTAGCTGCCTTCGCCGCGCTTTCATGGCGGAAATTACCGGGCAACCGGACGGACAATCTTCGCACTCTGGTCGTTGACGCCGGTTCCGCGACGACTGTGGACCTGATCAATCCGGAAGGCGTTTTTTCCGGCGGCGCGATTTTTCCCGGTTTGAACGCTCTCTCGGAATCGCTCGCCTCGATTTCGCCCTGCCTTCCCCGGCTTCGGACCGATGAAATCAGCTTCGCCGTGTATCCGGGTAAAAACACCGAAGAGGCCTTGGCCGCCGGAATTTATTGGGGGACCATCGGTGCGATCCGGCAGATTCATCAACTCGTCACCCAAACACTCCGTGAGACGGGCCTGCCTGAGAAGGTTCCCGTCTTCCTTGCCGGCGGCGACGCCGAATCTCTTGCCACGGGGTTGTCGATGTTTATGGACGCCGCATTGCTTGTCAAACAGCCCGAGCTGATCTTAAGCGGCATCGCCCTCACGGCTCGATACGCCGGGAAATTTTAATCTTTGCCGCAACGATGTTATCGGGTATAATGCCTCGTTTAGCCGAACGGGCGGACGCCGACGAGTCCCCGCTTGAAAGCATTTCTCATTTTCAAAGGCTTTTCTTTCATGGCAAACGATTACCCCGTCGAACTGACCTGGTTTCAGCCGCTACGGCACACGGAATTCGGAAATACGCATCGATTTCAGGGCGACGCATATCACTGGAACATTTTTCGCGACGAAATGACCGGCATGATCGAAGCCCGGGAAAAACCGTTTCGACTCGGCTGGTTCATGGCCTTCCTGATCCTTTGCATGTCACCGGCCGTTGCGGGATTTGCGTATGTTTTTATTGCAACGGACATGCCGACCGAATTTCGCGTCATCGGCTGCGTCATCGTGCCGCTCTCGATTGTCAGTTGCCTGATTTTATTTCCTTTAATCTTCAAGTACGTTCACGACCGGGACGCCCATTACTGGGGACAAATTCGCTTTCGTTACGATCCCGGCAAAAAAACACTGGAATTTCTTCACGATAACAAGACCTATGCCAAGGACGACTGCGACAAAATCGTCCTCGGCTGCCTCCGGGGTTGCGACTGTACGGAAACAGGCCGAAAGCAAGCCGGTACAACGGCGTCCGATCAATATTTTTTCCTCATCCGGGACCGTGACGGAATGTGGCACAGGCATAATTTTTCCTGCGACCAGGCGGAAGGTTTTTTCAGCATGCCCAAAGACGGGCCGAAAAATTTTCGACATTGTGTGAAAACACTGGAAAACGAACTTGAATTCGAAATCCGGCTCATCACTTGGTCGAGAGAAGATTGCCTCGCACAGCAACAGTCGCGCACCGGAAACGAAACCGGTGAAGTGCTTTGGTAGAAACTCAATTAACGTCACAACAATACGTCATGGCCTACCTCGATCAAGATACTCCCCGTATTTTCCGGAACGAAACCATTCACCTTCGTCGGCACGAGGATCGGACCATCCTGGGGCCCTCCCTGGCGGACGTAGGCATGAGGCGCAAGACGGTTCTTTACATAACGGAAGCACTGTTTTTTCTCGCTTTCGTCATCGGCATCGCTTTCTTCGTCCTTTGGGGTGAAATTGGTTTCCAATTCATCGTCGGCGCCGTGATGCTGTTCAGTGCCATCCAGTTCGCCGTGATGGCGGGTCTGATGTACACCGTTTGGACAACGATGACCCGGGAAGTTCGTCTGACGCTCTTCGATAACGGAACGATCACGGTCAAAAACGAGCGTAACGAAGACGTCACGCTTCGGCCCGAGGGGGATGTCGCCTTTATTTGCGTCGACGAGGCCGACCGCGACGGCCAGGATGTGTATGATGTTTTCCTCCAGTATAACCGGGAACAATATTACCTGCTCAGCGGTCGGGAACGGGACGAAATGGAACGGCTGCGTGAGACATTGGAGAAATCACTGCAGGTATAATGGAACCTTCGCATTCACCGGCGTCTGCGCCGTTCGGCTAAACGATTTATTATGGTCAGTCTTTCCGATAGTCTTGTTTCCAGTTCGGCTCGCAAGCTACCGATCAAGGTTCGGCCCGATTTGATCGCGCGCCGGCAACTGTATCTCGGTCGGGTTTACTGGGTGATCAAGGATCCTATCGGCTCGCGATACGTTCGCCTCCAGGAAGAAGAATACGCCATTCTCATGATGTTCGACGGCACCCGGAGCCTGGACGATGTCAAGGACGCCTTTGAAGATCAATTTCCGCCGCAAAAAATCACGCTCGACGAACTCCAGCATTTTCTGGGACAACTTCATCAAAACGGACTTATCGTCGCCGCGACGCCCAATCAAGGGCCCGAACTGCTCAAACGCAGCAGGAAACGCAAACGGCAGGAACTGTTTCAAAAATTCACGAACATCCTCGCGATCAAGTTCAAAGGCTTCGATCCCGACGGCATTTTCACGGCCCTGATGCCGTTTGCCCGGCCGTTGTTTCATCCGCTTGTCATCACGTTTTGCCTGGTGCTTTGCCTCACGGCCTTGTCGCTCGTTTTGGTCAACTTCGACACGTTCCGTTCGAAATTGCCGGAATTCCAACGGTTTTTCAGTCCGCTGAACCTGATCTTCCTGAGCCTGACGCTCGGTGCGACGAAAGTATTGCACGAATTCGGGCACGGGCTCACGGCGAAATATTTCAAGGGCGAATGCCATGAAATGGGCATCATGTTCCTCGTGCTCACGCCGTGTTTGTACGTGAACGTTTCCGATTCCTGGCTGCTGCCGAATAAATGGCACCGAATCGCCATTGCCGTGGCCGGGGTGTATGTCGAATGCGTGTTGGCCGCGATTTGCACATTCATCTGGTGGTTTTCCAACGACGGGCTCGTCAATTATCTCGCCCTGAACATCATGTTCGTTTCCTCGGTGAGCACGATCGTGTTCAACATCAACCCGCTGCTCCGGTACGACGGGTATTACATCATGGCCGACTGGCTCGAAATCCCGAACCTTCGGCAGAAGGCGACAAAGATTTTGACGCGGAAATGTTCGCAGTGGTTCCTGGGCATGGAGCAGCCGGAAGACCCGTTCCTGCCGCAGCGAAACCAGTTTCTCTTCGCGCTGTATTCCATTGCCGCGTTCTGCTATCGCTGGGTGGTCATGGCGTCGATCCTGTTTTTCATCTACAAGGTTTTCGAACCCTGGGGGCTCAAGATCATCGGGCAATTGATCGCCGGAATGTCGATTTTCAGCCTGTTCGTGATGCCGGTTTACAAAGTCGTTAAATTTTTCTGGGTTCCCGGGAGGATCTATAAAGTGAAAAAAGCCCGGTTCTATCTGTCGCTTTCGTTGCTGCTTGGCCTCGTGGCCTTCCTGCTGTTTTGTCCGCTTCCGTATTCGGTCATCGTGCCGGCCATCACGGAGCTTCGTCCCGTGGAGTCGCAAGCGGTGTACATTCCCGACGTGAAAGGCGGCTGCCGGCTCCGAGAGATCGACGTTGCGCCCGGGCAAACGGTTGCCAAGGGGTGTCGGCTCGGACTGCTGGAAAGTCGGGCTTTGGAACGGGAAATCCTGGAGTTTGAAGGCCGATGCAAGTCGCTCGAAATGGAATTGGAAACGCTCGAACAACTCAAAATCAGCCGGAGCGACGCCGCGCTGAATATGGGGCCCCTGCGGAAATCGTTGGATGCGGCGGAGAAAATATTGAAACAGAAAAGACGGAATTTCGACGACCTGTCCCTAACCGCCCCACAAAACGGGACCGTTGTTTCGCCGCCCTGGAAACCGAAGCAGACGCCACAGAATCGGGGAGAACTTGCCACTTGGTGGGGCTCGCCGTTGGAAAAGACGAACATCGATTCCACGCTGGAGCCCGGCACGGTTTTTTGTTACGTCGGTAATCCGGCGGCGCTCGAGGCCGTACTCGTCGTCGACCAGTCGTACCGGGAGTTCCTTGCGCCGGGGCAGAAGCTGAAATTGAAATTGAACGAATTTCCCGGCTTGGTCTTAACCGGTGAAGTCGACGAGATCGAAGAGCAGGCCTTGGATACCGTGCCAGTACAACTCACGACCCGGGCCGGCGGCGATGTTCCCACATCCACGCAACGTGACGGCAGCGAACGACCGGACAGCGCAGCGTTCCGGGTTCGGTTTCCGCTGGACAACCCCGAGGGCTCGATCAAGGTCGGCATGACGGGGAATGCGAAGATTTACGTCGCAAACCAAACCCTGGGACGCCGGGCGCTGCGGTTCTTTAACAAAACGTTTAATTTCAAACTATAGTTCCGAACGAGTGCGACCCTGATCCTCTCTTACAGCTTCAGGACGCACCGGCGTGTACGCCGACCGGCTAAACGGGGGGATGGAAGCGGCCACAGAATTCAGCGATTTCTCCCCGGATCTTGGGAGCCTCTTCCTCGATTCGGTCCATATTTCGGCAGACCCGGTCGATCCAGGCGGCCACGTTTTCCATATCCGCTTCCTTCATCCCCATGGCCGTAAGCGATGGCGTGCCCATTCGTACGCCGCTGGTTACGAACGGACTTCGAGGGTCGCCGGGCACCATGTTGAAATTCGCGATAATTCCCGCCTGTGCAAGGGCCTTCGACGCGTCCTTGCCCGTGAATTCCGCTTTCCGGAAGTCTAAAATCAACAGGTGCGTGTCCGTTCCCCCGCCGGCTAGGGCATAACCCTTGTCCAAAAGCGAATTCGCCAGAGCCTTGGCGTTTTTCGCGATTTGCCGTCCATATTCCTTGAACTCCGGGGTCAGGGCGTCTTTGAATGCCGTGGCCATCGCCGCAATAATGTGCAGATGCGGCCCGCCTTGGAGGCCCGGAAAAACGGCCCGGTCGATCCGTTTGGCCAAATTGAACTTGCTGTCCGCGAAATACTTTTCCTGGAAACGGTCCTCGATCTTTGAAAGCAAAAAGCCCGCCCGGGGGCCCCGGAGCATTTTATGGCTCGTACTGCTCACAATATCGCAAAACGGCACAGGATCCGGATGCACGCCGGCAATAATGAGAGCGTTGATATGGGCAATGTCGGCAACGAGGTAGGCATCAATTTCCTTGGCAATATCGGCAAAATCCTTGTATTCAATGATATGCGGATAAGCCGTGGCTCCGACCCAGATCATTTTCGGCCGCTCTTTCCGGGCCGTTTCCCGAATTTGGTCCATATCGAACCGGCCCGTCTCAGGATCCGGCCCGTAGGGAACCTGAACATAATCGGAGCCGGAGAAATTGACCTTCCAGCCGTGGGTCAAATGGCCGCCACTCGGGACGGGCATGCCCATGACCTTATCGCCGAGCTTAAGCAAAGCGCGGTAAACCGCTTGGTTGGCCGGACTTCCGCTGTACGGTTGAACGTTGGCGTGTTCGGCTCCAAAGAGCTGTTTGGCTCGATCGATGGCTAGCGTTTCAACCTGGTCGACGAATTCGTTTCCTTCATAGTATCGGGCACCGGGATAACCCTCGGCATATTTATTCGTCAAGGGTGATCCGCAGGCTTCCATGACGCTGAACGAGGCGTAACTCTCGGAGGCGATCATCTTTAGGGTCGTCGCTTCGTATTTTGTTTGCTCTTGGATCAAATTGTAAATATCGGGATCGGTTTCTTTCAGATGCGGATAGCGTTCCATTTTTTAGCCTCGACAGTGGGAGTGAAGGTGAGTGTGAACTGACATCATGATTTTACCAAAGACGGGCCGTCGCTTCGAGGGGGCGCGCGGTGTACGCATGTTCTTTTTCTCATTGGTCGGTACAATTGTCATAAAACCGATGAACGTCTTGAACGGTAAAAAACACTCATAATGCCTTTTTTTGGCACATTTCCCTCTTTCCGCCCTGTCCGTTCCTCGATTTTGTGTGCTAGACTGACATAATCGATTCTCCGTAGACATTTCGTCAGCACAGAATTCAGGTATACAAGCATGTCCAGTATTCCCAATCCACCGAACACGGAAAACGGCCCTTTGGCATCCGTGCTTGTCCAAAAACTCCTGCCGCCGGCCCCGAAAGCATTTATCGTCGATGACTCCGTGCCGACCCGGCGGATTTTCCGGATGATCCTGGAGGATCTCGGTTTTACGGTTAACGAGGCCGTGAACGGTAAAGCGGCTTTGGAAAAACTCGAAGGCCTGATCTCGGAAACGCTGATCGTTTTTTCCGACATCAGCATGCCTGTCATGGACGGCTTCGAATTTTGCTTTCGACTCATGCAGGAACCGTGGTACGACGGTACGCCGTTTGTGCTCGTCTCCACGGAAAGCGATGCGAAAAACGTGATCAAAGGCCTGAAATTCGGAGCCGACGACTTTTTGCCCAAACCGTTTGACAAGGAAATCGTAGCCCAAGTCCTGATGCGGATTTTGCAATGATCCGCGCAACGTCCCACGTTTCTTTTCCCAACGTCAGGCGATTTTCGGAAGCGTATTAAAAAAATGTCAGAAACCAACGTAAACGAAGTTCAACCGATCCAATCACGCGGCGTCGACCGGATGCTGGTCCGCTTGGAACACCTCGATAAACTGCTCAACCTGGCCGGTGAAGTCATTATCACCAGTTCGACTCTGCACGAACTCCAGCGTGATATGGTCGATGCCGTGACGCATCACCGTCCGATGAGTGACGGAGATCTCCAGATTATCAAGTCGGCCGATGAAGCCTCGGCACGAATTTCACAGGACCTGCACGATCTCGTCATGGCGATCCGGATGGTCGAAATCGGCGAAACGTTCAAGCTCTTCCGTCGCCCTGTGCGGGATCTGGCCAGGAATCTGAAAAAGGAAATCGAACTGAAATTCGAAGGTGATAAGGTTCTCGTCGACAAAGCTTTGGCCGAACGACTCGTCGAGCCGCTGTTGCACATGCTGCGAAATGCGGCCGACCACGGTTTGGAAACGCCTATCGAACGAATTCGGGAAGGCAAAAACGAAAAGGGCGTTATCCTGCTCAAGGCGGTTGAACATGAAAACGAAACGGAAATCATTGTTTCCGACGACGGTCGAGGCATCGACGAGCAGAGGATTCTGCACCGGGCCCGGCAGCTCGAACTGGTTCGACCCAACGAGACGCCGGATCTGTTCCATATCCTTTGTCTGTCCGGGTTTTCGACGAAGGAAAAAGCGACGGACACCTCGGGCCGAGGCGTAGGACTCGATTTGGTCAATACGATGGTCGGCGAATTTAACGGTTCAGTCGAACTGGAAAACAATCCGGGACAAGGCACGATATTTCGGCTCCATATCCCGAAGCTCAAAGCCGTGAATATTATCGATGCTTTGATCGTTCGCTGCACCGATACGCTTTATGCCCTTTCGATTGAGCAAGTCGTGAGTTTACAAGGAGTTCGAACTGAAGATATCAACGCCTCGATGGATCGGGAACGGTTCATACGGTACCTCGGCGACCCGATCTCGCTGTTCGATCTTTCGGAGTTGCTTGGCGCGTCGGCGTCGAAACTGGATAATCCCGAAGTGGTTCCCGTGGTGATTCTTGAAGGAAAAAAGGAACGCATTGCCTGTGTGGTTTCGGAATTTCTGGCTCCGTCGAAATTGGTCAACGTACCGCTGGCAAAAGACTTATTCAATCGTGACGCCGCAGGAATCGCGGGAACGTGCATCATCAGCGGCGGCCGTGTCGGTATGACGGTCGATATTGACACCATGGTTGCCTTGGCCGTGGGTGAGCCGCTGCAGACGGACGAAAGCCATGACAACGCTTCTACGTTTGCGCAGCTGGGCACGCCCGTCGAAAAGGAAAAGGCGTTTGCCAGCGCCGTGCCCGATTCCATGGCCATGCGACACACGCAGGACGAACTTATCAGCAAATCGAAGCTTTCCGTCCAGCGCGACCGGATCGCCAATCGGATTGAGGAATCGAGCCAGAAAGACCTGTCCGACACCGATGTTTCCGATTTGCTCACGGAGCTGTCGCGTGGGTTAATGGAACTCCAGGACACGTTGCTCACGCTGGAAACGGATAATGACCCGGAGCTCATGAAAGAAGCCTTTCGTCGATTGCATGCGGCCAAGGGGAATTTCACGATGCTCGGCGACGAAGTTTCCGCCCGACTGGCCCACGAACTGGAAACGTTGCTCGACCACGTGCGCAAGGACCGAATTCCCATGTCGCAGGAGCTCATGGACATCATGCTCGACGGTGTGGGTGAATTGAACAAGGCGACCCAGATGATGCCGAAAGCCTTTCCGGGTGAGAACGGCGCGCTGCTCGGCCGGATTGAAATGATCCTGCAATCACTGGAAAATTCGCGGCCCGTGACAGACCCCAACGAATTGCTCGGCAAAACGTTCACGCTGGTTCCGACCGTGGAATTGCAACTTCTCGGGGCTCTGAAACAGGGAGCCCAGGCGTATGAAACTTTCATCCGGTTCAAGCCGGGCCGACAGGCGGAATTTCTGGTCGCTTATCTGACATTGCGGAAACTCTGTTACCACGGTACCATTCTGGCAACGTTGCCGAGCGTGGCGGACATTGAAAACGGCCACTGCGGCTTGGCGATCAAGGTTCTCTGGGCCTCGTCGCTGAAACTTGACGAACTCAAAGAAGCTATCGACCGCTGGGCCCCCCTGTTTAATATCGAGGAGCATCACAGCGTACCCACAACGGTCTTCCGGTATGACAGCAATGCAGAGATGTAGTGGAAAGAAGAATTCCGGAGCCTGGAGGAGAAGAAAAACGGAAAGCGAGGGTTTTCTTCTGACCCCTTGGCTCCCGACTCCTCCCCCCGTTTGTTTTCTTGCCGGGCCGGGTAGAATAGTCCCATGAACATTGTTCTGGCCCTTGAAACGACCGAGAAATTTGGCAGCGTCGCCCTGTCGGACGGAGAATCCCTGTTCGTGGAGACAGGGTTGCCCAAGGACCGTCGAAGTGCGCAAACTCTGGCACTCGTGATCGATGCGATTTTCCGGAATAACGGTCTGATGCCGAAAGACGTGGATGCCGTGGCCGTGATCGTCGGCCCTGGCTCGTTCACGGGTTTGCGGGTCGGCGTGACTACGGCGAAGATGTTCGCTTACGCCGTGAACGCGAAAATCTTGGCGTTTCGGACCCATGAAGTCATTGCGATGGGTTTTGCAGCGTGCCAATCGGCTCCGGCGCCAATGCGACTTTCCGTGGGCGTGGATGCGCAGCGGGGTGACGTCGTTGTTCAGGATTTCCATCGCGACTGTTCCGGCTCCTTTGCCCCAGTCGGAGAAGCCAAGCTGATTTCTGTCGACCAGTGGTGGGAGCAGGCTGAAACGCAACCGGAAACGGTCTTTGCCGGACCGGCTTTGGAACGCTGGCAAGGCAAGACGCCGTCCCATGTCGTTTTAGCCGAGCCTTGGTTTTGGATGCCCCGCGCCGGCGCGATGATTCCGGTGGCTTTTGAACGCCTTGCAAAGGGGCAAACCGACGACCCTTGGACGCTCCAGCCCCTGTACTCCAGACCCAGCGCGGCTGAGGAGCGGTTGTAATAACCTGTAATCGCAGATTGCAGTTCGTTTTTTCTCACTCCTAACTCCTTTATTTTCATGTCTCAAGTTGAAGTTCATTGGCACGATCATGCCGTTTCCCGGGAAGAACGCGAAACCCTCAACGGTAACAAAGGTTGCGTTGTTTGGTTCACCGGCCTGAGTGCCTGCGGTAAAAGCACCGTGGCCAATCTCGTCGATCATTTGTTGCACAAAATGGGCAAGCACAGCTTCGTCCTCGACGGCGACAATGTCCGACACGGCCTCAACGCCGGGCCCGGTATGCTCAAAGACGTTCACGGCGAAGAGTTCGCCAAGCGGTTCGGTCTCGGGTTTTCCGCCCAGGATCGGGAAGAGAACATCCGCCGCATCGGGGCCGTGGCCAAACTGTTCGCCGACGCCGGCATGGTCGCCCTGACGGCGTTCATCAGCCCGTACCGGGTCGACCGGGATCGGGTTCGCAAGACCATGCAAGACGGCGATTTCATCGAAATTTTCGTCGACGCCCCGCTGGATGTTTGCGAACGGCGGGACCCCAAGGGCCTGTACAAAAAAGCCCGGGCCGGTGAACTCAAGGGTTTTACGGGCATCGACGATCCCTATGAAGCCCCGGTAAGCGCCGAGCTCGTTCTCCAAGCCGGCACGAAGACCGCCGAACAACTCGCCGAGGAAGTCATCGCTTTCCTCAAGAGCAAAGGCAAAATCTAGACAAAACCAACAATCGCTTGCGTTTTAATCGCATCGCAGGGCGTAATCCTGCGATGTGCGCATAAAACCGCCCGGCGGGTCAGTCGCGGAAACGTCTCTCCACGTTTCCAGTGTTTCCGTTCACAAAAGGTCTTGCATTCCTTTTTCGGGTGACGTCCGAGGGGTTCGAACGGAAACTGCGACCGCCGCACCGGGCAGCGTTTTATTTTAGTGCGAGAGCGAATCCAAAAGGTTTCGGTATTCCGGAATCGCTTCTTCAATATAATGGATCCACTTCGTCGGGTGCCAGATTTCCACGCAGAGCCCGGTCCAAATGACCATGGCTTCCTGCCCGGGGTCCAGCCCCAGAAACTCGCGAAATCCTTCAGGGATCACCAATCTCGCCCGGCCCGCCAGTTGCACTTCTCGGTGCCGCGTCGACAGCAGCCGACCAAGTACTTGCAGGTCCGGCATCTTTTGTTCCAAATCGCCTAATTTGAGCCGCTGGAGAACCAGATCGACTCGGGCGTCCAATTTCGTTCGCCATTTTTCCGCATCCCATAACGACAGGCAGCCGGGCCGCTCTTTGGCCAGGATGCACTTTCCTCCCTCCGGCTTGAACACTTCATCGAACTCCGTCGGAAGCGTCAGTCGGTAGCGTTCGTCCAGCTTGCGGCTGAACTCGCCTTTGAGGAATTGGATCGTGTCGGACATGAAACACGCCTGTCGGGTTATGATATGCCTGAAATGTTTCTGAGGAACATTCCCACCGTAATCGATACGGCGATTATATCACGTTGTGGGCATGTTTCCCACGGGAATCTAAAAATATTTTCAATTTTGGGCGTGTTTCCCACGGATTCGTAATTTACCAGATTCAAAAGAGAATGCAAGTATCGCTTGTAAGATTTATCCGAATTTTTCCGATCCCCCGAATTTTATGGATTACGAGAAATCTACCGAACCGCGCACGTTTGAAACTTTCCACCGGAAGCCTAGTCCGCGGAAAAAAGACTTGCTATAATATTCTGGCCGAATTCTATATGTCACCCTTGCAGCATGACGGAGCCCTTCCATGGAAGACTTACAGCGTTTTCGAAAACAAACCTTGTCCTGTTGGTATCTGACCGGCCCCACGGCCAGCGGTAAGAGCCGGATCGGTATCGCGTTGGCCCAGCGGCTTGGGGCTGAAATCATTTCGCTCGACTCGATGGCCATTTATCGGGACATGGACATCGGCACCGCCAAGACCGCTCCGGAAGATCGGGGCGGGATTCCGCATCACATGATCGACATCATCGACCCCAGTGAGGAGTATTCCTTGGCTCGGTATGTTCGGGAAGCCTGTGATAAGATCGACGAAATCCAGCTCAGCGGCAAGAAAGTCCTTTTCGTCGGTGGTACTCCGCTTTACCTCAAGGCTATGCTTCGGGGCATGTTCGAAGGTCCGCCGGCCAACGAGGATTTTCGGACCGCGCTGGTTAAAAAAATGGAAGGCCACACGCCCGATTTGTTGCATAACATGCTCAAGAAAGTCGATCCCGTCTCGGCCGAGCGGTTGCATGTCAACGACGTCCGCCGGGTCGTTCGGGCCTTGGAAGTTTACGAAATCACGGGCAAACCGATCAGTTTGCTGCAACAGGAATTCGAAGTCGGCACCCCGGCCGCGGAATGTCAGGTTTACGCTCTCCAGGTCCCCCGTGAAACACTTTACGCCCGAATCAATAAACGTGTCGATAAGATGATGTACGAAGGTTTCCTTGATGAAGTCAAGCGACTTACCGAGCGTAAGCTGCCCATCGGCAAGACGGCCCGGCAGGCCTTGGGCTATAAGGAACTGCTTGACTATCTTGACGGCAATATCAAATTCGGTGAGGCGGTCGACCTGATTAAACTGAATACCCGCCATTTCGCCAAGCGGCAGGAAACTTGGTTTCGAAGCCTGTGTGAATGTCGATTCATCTCGGCGGATAACCCGGAATTCGAGGGCATCGAAGATGAAATGGCCGAAGACGAAGTTTCCGACGAATAAACGTCACGCATTCCCGTTCATGTCTTTCCAACTTCCATCCCTTATTTTTCCACTCTTTCCATGAAACGTCTGTTGATCATCGGTGCCGGCGGCGTCGGTCGGGTTGTTGCGTTCAAATGTGCCCAGCACCCGGAGGTGTTCGGACAGATCACCTTCGCGAGCCGGACGAAGTCAAAGTGTGACGAGATTGTCAAGGACATTTACGACAAAGGGCTGCGACGGTCGGGCGAGATTCCCACCGCGGCCGTCGACGCCGACAAGATTTCCGAACTCGTTGCGCTGATCAAGGACTGCAAGCCGGACCTCGTTTTACATGTCGCGCTGCCGTACCAGGATCTCACGATCATGGACGCCTGCCTGGAAACCGGCGTACATTATCTCGATACGGCCAATTATGAACATCCCGACACCGCGAAATTCTGTTACGGTCCTCAGTGGGAGTACCACGATCGCTTTGAAAAAGCCGGCATCATGGCTCTGCTCGGCAGCGGTTTCGATCCCGGTATGACAAACGTCTACACGGCATATGCCCGGAAGCATCATTTCAACCGCATGGATACGGTCGATATTCTCGACTGCAACGGCGGTGACCACGGTTATCCTTTTGCGACCAATTTCAACCCGGAAATCAACATCCGCGAGGTGTCCGCCAAGGGCCGATATTATGAGAACGGAAATTGGATCGAAACGGAGCCGCTTTCCGTAAAAAAGACATTCGATTTCGACGGTGTGGGCGAAAAGGACATGTACCTGCTCTATCACGAGGAAATGGAGTCGCTGGTAAAGCATTTCCCCGAAGTGAAGCGGATGCGGTTCTGGATGACGTTCGGGCAGAGCTACCTGACGCACCTGAAAGTATTGGAAAACGTGGGTATGACGCGGATCGATCCGGTAATGTTCGAAGGCCGGGAAATCATACCGCTCCAGTTTCTCAAGACGCTGCTGCCCGACCCGGCGTCGCTGGGGCCGAGAACGAAAGGTAAAACCAACATCGGCGTCTGGGTTACCGGCTCCCCTCGTTTAGCAGGCAATCCGGCGCAATACTATGTGTACAACATCTGCGATCACGAACGATGTTACGCCGAAACCGGCGCCCAGGCCGTGAGCTACACGACCGGCGTACCGGCCGCATTGGGGGCCAAGATGATCCTCTCGGGCCAATGGTCCGGCCGTGGCGTGTTCAACATGGAACAGTTCGATCCCGATCCGTTCATGGCCGAAATCGGTGCTTGGGGACTGCCTTGGAAAGAAACATTTCCGACGAACGAACTCGTTTAGTCGTGCGATGTTGACGCAACCACCGTGTTGTGGAATACGACGAAGGCCTGGCGCCGGATGTTCGGACATCATGACGTTTTGGCCTTTGCATTGCCGCTCGGCTGAACGAAGGGGATTTCTTATGTTGAAAATCTTTTTTTTCGGAATTGCCTTTTTTTCTTTGAGCGCTTCCCTGCTTCCGGCCCAATCGGCCTTGCCGGGAGATCGCTCCGAAACGGTGATGCTCGACTTCAAATTCGTCGATGAAAACGGCGATAAATTCGACGACGTTCTGGTCGATTACTATCCGGTCTACACCAACAAATATCTTTTCGATCCCGAAGCGCGCGCCCAGCGGGTCGAGATTCTCGTCCCCATTCTGATTCGGGACTTCGACGGCGTTCGGGTCCGGAATATCTTCATTGCCCGAACGTCGGACAAGAAATTCGGCGTTTTGTACATGTTGCCACGTGACATGAACGAAGATCAATTCGAAGAACCGATTGAAGTCCGTCTCCATCCGGCCCCCAAGATTTTTCTTCGCTTCCTCTCGGCGGCTACGGGCGAGCCGCTGCGCAAACGGACCGTGGAAGGGCTTTCCCTGAGCTTGCGTTATTCCGACGCCAAGCGAACGCTGCAAAACCTCAAGTTCGATCTTCACACCGACGAGACCGGCCTCGCTTTTCTGGACGGTATTTATTACGACGACGTTTACCGGCAGGAAATCAATGCCGTTCTCTTGACGTATAACCTGACCGCGCCGTGGTCAATCTGGAATGTTCGGTCGTCGATCAACATTATCGCTCGGCAAGGAAAAGAACGCAAACCGGAACTTGATCTGGGCGATGTGGAATACCTGCCGTCCGAAGAAGCTGATCTTGATTGGCCGAAGGATTTCGACGTTTTCGTTCGAGACGAACAAGGCAATCCCGTTTCCGACGCCACGGTTTATTATTGCTGCAAATATTGGAGAAAGCGTTCGCGGTCCGATGGAAAAAAAGAAAAGACCGACGAGAATGGCCGGGTTCGGTTCGATAAATTGCCGCCGGATACGGTCAAACCTTCGGCCGATCCCCGCGTTGCCGGAATACATTCACTTGTCGCGCTTTCCGAAGACGGTTCATCCGCCGCCTGGGCCACCTCGATTCGTGCGACGCGGGAGGTGACCATGACGCTGAAACCGCAGGCCACGCTTACCGGACGAGTCCTCGACAAAACAACGGGCAAACCCC
>JBEBTM010000031.1:0-17551 GCA_040393745.1 Thermogutta terrifontis
TAAACACCGACCCCAATTGTGAATCGCCCCCCCATTTTGTCAATGACTTTACAGTCCCGCGCCGTGATTTATAATGGAAATTTTCCATGACGATGCAACCACCCACTCATTGAAATACCTTCCATGCCGAAAAGAATGACGAAAACCGCCGCGGCCCCGCTCACCGGGCGTGATAAGGAAGCCATCGAAAAACTGGCGGACGTGGCCACCGTGGTCATGAAACAGGCCCAACGAAAAAAAGATCCGGCCGTGGACATTCCGGTCCGCGCTTTATCAAACGTCAGCTTCAATGAACGGAAGAAGATCATCGAGATGGGCAAGCGGACCTCGCAGCGTCAGCTTTTCAACCTGACCCAGGCGAAGAGTTTCATGCAAACCCTGCTCGTTTCCCGGGGCGCGAAGCAACTTATCGAGCAGGGCAAGACGGCCAGCATCCGGAGTTTGTACTATTCGCTTAAGCACAAAATCAAGGGCATCAACGAAAACACCTTCGACGAACAGTCCGATTGCGACCCGATCATCGAGGATTGCGAGGTTTTGTTCAACGTCATTCGGGAAGAGCTGCATCTTTTCGCGGATCCCAAGGGTTCGATGGTCGGTAACATCACGATCGTCGACAAAGGCGACGAAATCCGCTGTTTCCAGATGGGCAGCGGCGGATATTCCATTCCATCGATCGTCGAGCCGTCGGTGATCGAATTCAAAAAATGCACGGCCGACTTTATCCTGCACGTCGAAAAAGGCACGGTTTGGCAGCGATTCAACGAGGACAAATTCTGGAAGAAGCACAACTGCATCCTCACCCACGGCGGCGGCCAACCGCCCCGGGGAGTTCGCCGGCTCCTGTACCGGATGCACCATGAACTGAACCTGCCCGTCTATTGCCTGCTAGATAATGATCCCTGGGGGTATTATATTTACAGCGTGCTCAAACAAGGTTCGATCAATCTGGCCTTCGAATCGCAGCGTATGGCCATTCCGGCAGCCCGTTTTTTGGGCATTCGGAGCATCGATTTCGAACGGTGCGGCCTGTCCGACGACGTAAAAATCGGCCTGACCGAGAACGACAAAAAACGGGCCCGGCAAGTTGCGGAATACCCCTGGTTCCAGAGCAAAAAAGCCTGGCAGAAGGAAATTCAAAAAATGCTCGACAACGGTTTCAAGCTGGAAGTTGAAGCCCTGACAAGCATCGACTTGAGTTATGTGACCGAAGAATACGTCCCCCAGCGGCTTAAAGAAGGCAACTTCCTTGATTGAGCCCGAGAACCGACAGATGAGCGAGGAGAAGCCCCCATGTCAGACGATTCGTTTGATTTTTCCGATGTTTCGCGCGGCGGCCCGGCGTTTTCGGATCGCTTTCACCCGATCGTCGTTCGGCAAATGCGGCGTCTTACCCGCTCATTGACGTTCAAGGCATGGATCGTCTTCTCTCTGCTACTTTCCTGCGTGGGAATCGTCTTCGCGCTGGTGTTCATCGGTTCCCACCCTTCCCCCGAATCTACGGCGATATGGGCGAATGTCGGTTTGCTGGCGTTCAGCATGATCGTTCCTTTCGCCGCAGTTTCTCCGGCAGTGATGTGCACATCGGCCAGGCAAAGCGACGATTCCCTGGATCGGATTTTTCCAACGGCTTCATTGCTACGAGGTTATGTTTACCTGGGTCTTACCATCACGCTTTTTTTTACGACCCTGTCCTTGCCGTTCCTGGCTTTGGCCGTGGTCTACGGCGCCTCCCCCACGGTATTTTTGTGGTCGATTACGTTTACACTCGTTTACGGAATCGCATCCAATCTCTTCTGCATTTCCTTTTCCGCCAAAGCCCGCTCGGGGTTCGGGGCGATCAGTTCCGTCGTTGCTTCCCTTATCTTGTTCAATCTCTGTTTCAGTTGCGTCCTTTGGCTGGAAATGTTCCTATCGTTTCTTTTATTCAGGGCCGGCGGCGTGGGACCGTGGACGCCAGGTACTGTAAACGACGTTGCGTTTCACCTGTTTTCCATTTTTCAATGCCTGTCCTTCGGCATCCTGGCCTACGGATTGTCGTACTGGCACCTTTCCAATCCGCAACGCTCCCCATGGCTGGATCAGCTCTTGAACATCGTCATTTATTTTTTAGCGATATCCATTCTCTGTGGTCTTTGGTATGGATTGCGAATCCTGATTTCCTGAAAGCCTTTATCTTCTTTCACGTTTGCCGAACACCTCGGCGAGTTTGTCCGGGTGGTCCGTGGTGATGCTCTCCACGCCCCAGTCGAGCAATAGTTCCATTCGGGCCGGGTCGTTCACCGTCCAACACCAAACATGGATCCCCGCCTCCCGAAGTTTTTGGACCAGCGGTTCTGAAAGCAAGGTGTGTTTGATGTCCAGCACCGTCGTATCGAGTTCCCGGCACCGCTTGATAAGCATGTCCGCCTGGCTGGCGACGGTTCGGAATTTGTCCTTCCAATCTTCGCCGTACAGAAATCCGACGCAAATGTTCGGTTCCCGTCGCCGGATTTCCTTGACCACGGCGGGGGAAAAGGCGATAATCGAGGAAACGTCGAGCATGTCATTACGGCGAATCGCGTCTAGGACGGGCTTTTCAATGCCTTCCATTTTGATCTCCACGACCGCGTGGCATTCCGTGCCCTTGAGCGTTTGAAGGAATTCGTCCAACGTGGGTACCAGTTCACCGGTGTAGCGTTTGTCCTTCCAAGACCCGGCGTCGAGCTTGCGGATTTCCTCGAACGTCATTTTCGTAAGGTCCCGATCCGCGCCGCCCATGGTCCGCTTGGTCGATTTGTCGTGCCCCAGGATGATCACGCCGTCCGAGGTGGCGTAGACGTCGCATTCGGCCCCGTCGGCGCCGGCCTGGATCGCTTCGGTATAGGCCGAAATAGTATTCTCCGGCGCCTTGGCGGAAAACCCGCGATGGGCCACATTCTTGCGTGTCCGAACCGGCATGGAGGATTTTTCGTCCGATTGTCCCGCTTCGACGAACGCAAATGAGGCGAAAACGAAAACGGTAGCGATAAGGGATAGTTTTTGCATCATTTTAGTTTTGGTGTCGTGTCAAAACGGCCCCGGTTATCTGGCACCGCTTCGGCCGAACGCGCGGTCGATCCAGGCTTCGTCGCCGTAAACACCGGCTTTGCCGTGGTCGAAGGGCACGAAACCGGCTTTGATCGCGGGGGAATCCTCATGCAAACGGAAATCGCGTTTGGCGGGGTCTTCGAATTTTGGGTCGGCAACGATCCCGCCGACGTCTTTCCCCAGGGCCATCCATTCGTCGTGTTTTTTACCCTTGAAATCGACGGGACCTGCGTAGTTCCACCAGAGATTCGAGCCGTAATCGACCCGGGCCGCCTCGGCGCGATAGCCGATCGCACTGCCGGCGTCCCAGACGATAATATTGTTCTCAAAAGTCAACGAGCGGTGATTCTCGACCCGGGTTACCGCGACCTGGTGCGGCCGGGAAAAGGCGAGGATGTTGTTCCTGATCACGTTATTCTTGCCGTAGTGCTGGTGGAACGAACCGTCGGTGGTGTCGTACACGAGGTTGTTTTCCATGAGGAGTCCCTCGGAACCTTCGTCGGGATAAAGCCCCCAGCCGCCGTAGGCGTAGGATTTGACGTTATAAATCACGTTCCCGGCGACCCGGGTGCCATGCAGGGTTCCAAGGGTGTAAACGCCGCCCATGTCAGCCATCGCGCCCTGTCCGAGGTCGTGGATGCGGTTGTTCTCGATGACGTTACGAAAACATTGCCCGCCCTGGTAACCCCAGGTCCAGCCCACGGAAACGCCGGTGTAATAGAAATCGCCGATGTCGTTATGGGTGACGCGGTTGTCTTCGGTGTGGTTGCCGAGCCAAACGGCGACCGCACAGGCGTGAACGCGGCCGCCATGCTGGATGATGCAATTATCGACGACGTTGCCCGTCGTCTTTCCGACGCCGCCCAATCGCACGCCGCCGGCCCCGAGATCGGCCAGGACGCAGCGCTCGACGCGGCAATTTCGTGCGTTTTTAAGCCAAAGTCCGTATTCGCCGATGTGCTTGACTTCACAGTCGCGGAAAACGATGCCGGTTGCCGTGTCCACGTCGATCACGGCGTCGCTCCAAAACGCCGCCTGGGCCGGCTCAAACTGGCTCGGGCCGGGCCGGTCGAGATTTCCCGTAACACTTTCAGGCAGTCCGGCCCGCTCCATGACGTCCTTGCGGCGAGGGGAGTCGGTGTAGGCGAAGGATATGTTTTCGAAACGGATATTTGAGACGAAATGTTCGGCGGTCCCCTTGATCGTCAAAAGCTGCCGGACACCGCTCCGAGGAACGATAAAGCGGCTGTTTTCCAGGGTTTCACCGGGCAAGGGACGATAAAACGCCTTGCCCGCGACGCCGTCGTAAAACCATTCACCGGGGCGGTTGAAGGCGGGTCGGAAGTTTTCGAGACAATAAAGCGACGTGGTTCGCCAGGGATTCCAGTGCTTCATCGGGGCGCCTTGCATGACGAGCAGGCCGACGTCCGCGTCAAAACGAAGCGGGATGCGACGCGTGGTGTCCCAATGATGATGGACGATGAACTGCCCGAAACGAAGTTCCTCGGCGGGGACGTCCTTGAGCCAATCGAGTTCGCCGGGCTTGGCGATTATACTCTGTTCGGTGAAGGCGACCTGGGTATTCCGTTCGTTAACGGGAATTCCCTGTCCGACTTCGGCAGGATTCAAAAAGCCCTCATCGGGATACCGGGACCGAACGGCACGGCGGCCGTTGACCCAGAGATGTTCGAAATACAGAGGCTCGTCGCCGGACCTGGGCAAATCGACCACCCAGATTTCGTCGCTTTCTTTCCTCCAGCCGTTAAGGATAAGGCCGCCGCTGAGAACGGTCTTGTCGCCCTTGCCGAGGTACAGAACCGGCTGATCTTCGGTGCCGGAATCCCGGGTGTCGAAATGGAGCGGCTCGCAAAGTTCGAAAACGCCTTCGGAAAGATGGACGGTCCAGGGTCCCGGATTACCGGCGGCGCGGTCGGTCCGAACGGCGTCCCGGGCCCGGACGATCGTTTGAAACGGCTTTTCCGGCGTGCCGGGGTCGGCATCATTGCCGGCGGGATCGACGTGCCACGAAGCGGCGCTTAGGAGACACGGGAAAAAGAGAAACGCGAGCAGGACGGATGGGAGTTTCATGAATTTTCGTGTAATATTCGAAGGAAAACAATCATTCGGCGCCATCGAGATATTCGCTGAACCAAAGGGCGCCCAAGGGCATACCTTCTTCAACCATGCTGCGGACCACGGGATCTTCGCTCGCCCGGCGAACTCTTGCGAAGCCGTCGGGGCCTTTTTCGAGAATCCAAACTTCGCGCGGCGTCAGAGCGTCGACCAAGTACGGCTGGTGGGTCGTGATAAAGAATTGGGCCCCGCCGTGTTCGACGGTGTGACGACGAATTTCGTCCACAAAAGCGGTGAGCAGTTTGTGATAGAGCCCGTTTTCCGGTTCCTCGAAGCAAATCAGCGGCGGCGGAGCGGGATCGCCCAAAAGCAGCATGTAAGCGATCAGTTTCAGCGTGCCGTCGGACATCTGCGACGTGTAAAACGGTTTATTCCGATGAGCCTCGAAAAAACGGAGCAGGAGCCGGCCGTCTTCGGTCGTATGGGTTTCGATACGTTCGATACCGAGCACGTTGCCGAGGACGCGATGGAGCATTTCCTGGAGTCGACCCTGGTGCTCGCGATGCCAATACTGGACCACGTTGGCCAAATTGCCGCCGGTACTGGAAAGATGTCGCTGGGGACCGGCCAAAGGTGTGTTCCGCGCCGATTCGGGCTTGAAATAGCAGAGGTACCAACTATCGAGAAATTTTCGAAACGAGACGATGTCCGGGAACTGCGAAAGGTTACCCAGCGTGGAAAGGACCAACCGGCGGCGGTCGGCCAGGCGAATGTCGTTGACCAATTCCGAGTTGGGCCGAACGACTTTGCCCTGCCCGTTTTGGGCGAAGAAGTTCATCGTGTGCCGGTTGCCGAATTCGGGGCCCGTGTGCGACAGGGTTTCCGCGTAAACGTACGGAATGTTGTATTCATCCGCCTTGATGCACAGCGTGTAGAGGATGCCGTCGTAGCAGATCTGGAATTCGATGATCCGGTCGGAATCCTCGGAAACGATTTTATCTAAACCGCCGCGAGGGATGCACGCCTGTTCGTCTTCGATTTTGAGGCAATCGACGATGAACCCCAGGGCGTCGCAGAGCGTGCTCTTGCCGTAACCGTTGCGGCCGATGACGACGGTAAGCGGCGTGAGCGGATCGCCGATGTCGAAAGGTTCTTCGGCCTGAGCCTGGGAGACAGGCGGATTGTGAATGGCCCCGAGGGAAATATCTCTCAGGACACGGTAATTTTTGATCCGAATTCCTTTGATGATTTTCATGGGGGGTTACTCGAAAAATCCGACGATCCAGGTCGTGGTTTTATAGGGCGTGGCATTATCGATGCCGGGCTCGACAAAGGGGTTCCAGGCGTCGATTTCGGCGACGTAACAACCGGCGGGCAAGTTGGCGTTGCTGCCGATGGGGCGGGCTCCCCGGCCGCTTTGGACGGCGTTGGAATAGAGTCGCTGGAGTTCCTTCATCGCGGCGACGGCATCGACTTTCGAGCCCGTTTCCTTGGGATTTTCCAGCGTAATCTTATCGCCGACCTTGAAATCGTTCAGGGTGTACTACGAGCCGTCGGGCGTTCGAAGTTGGAGCGATTTGACGGGAACGCCCAGCGCGTTCACAGCCGTGGGCTTATCGCCGGAGAAATCGAAAATGATGCGTTCCTTCCGCTGCGATTCGGCTTTTCGCACGGCAAAGTACGAGGGCACGCGGGCACTGATCCAGCCGTTGGTGAACAATTGGTTGCCGTTACCGTCACCGTGGAGTTGCAAGGACCGACCGCCGCCGTAGGAATTGCGGTCCATACAGGCCGTGGCTTCGGTGTTGGGCGAAAAGAGGATGCCGCGCGGCGTGAGCGTGGAATAGAAGCCGACGAACCCGAAGGTGATCGCCTCCTCACGACGCTGATCGAGAACCGTATAGGTTTCCGAACTGGACTGCCGGATCAAGCCTTCTTGCAGAAAGCTCACGCCGAGCACCAGCAGGCTGGCGACGAGCGACGTGACCGGGACCGTCCAAAGGAGCCAGATGCGGCGTTTGATTATGCTCAAAACGTAAATATTCACTGGCCCGATGAGCACGGCAAAGGCGACGATGAGGACCATGATGAGCTTGACATTCACATCGTAATTCGCCACGACGGGCATGGAATTGAGTAGCGGCGTGTCGCTGGACATGACTTCGGAACCGCCGGTGGATCGACCGTAGCGGCCGTAATACCGTCCCGGATCGCCCATCGCCGCGCGCCAGGGTCGCATCTGCTGCAGAGCCAACTCGCGGAAGGGGGCGATGTCCGGTTTTACGGCTTCGACATCGTCGGCCATGAGAATCACGCTGCCCATGAAAGCGCCGCAACGTTTACCGCCGGGTTCGAGCGTCCATTCCGCCGGGGGCGTCCAATCGGAGCCGAGGATGGCCAGCATGCCGCCGGCTTCAACGTATTTTTGCACGGCACCGTACACGGCGGGATAATTGTCCCGGATTTCTTTCCAGTCGGTGACGGTCATGACCACGCCGTCGAAGCGGGTGTAAGCGAGCCAGTTGTCGCTCCACTCTTCCATGGGAACCGTGGCTTCGGAGGGAATCACCTGCGGATCGACCGGAGTCGAGGCATAGGTGCTGTAGTGGCCGTGAGCGGGAACAGCGGGCGTGGTCGTGGTGACTTCGCCTTCGAGCTTTTCGTTTTCCTTGGGCACACCGTCCTTGAAGAAATCCCGGATGCCCGAGGGAACCCGCTGGCTGACGAGGACATGAGCGACTTCGTTGCCCCGGGAACTGTAGCCGGAAAAGTGGCCCGTAATACGGAGAAAGGTTGTCGTGGCCTGTTCGGCTCGACCGTCGATGACGACGCGAACCTCGTTGTTGCCTTCCATGGCGACCGGCGGCTGGAGCAGGCGGAGAATGACCGTGGACTGGGGCGGAACCTCGGCACTGTTGGTCGTGCTCTGGAGATTGGTCGAACTGTAACCGCTGGAATTGAGCGGCATATCGAGCCGGACCCGATGGGCTTTCGTGTCCCGGTTGACGATTCGGAATCGGTACTCGACGTAGCCGTGGGAACTCCGCTCGCTGGCGTTGCCGGCCATGGGAATTTCCTGAACGGTAATGGGTCCATAGGTCGTGGCTCCGAGGAACCCGCCGAAGAAGCCGGGCCCGCAAAGGAACAGGGAGAGGAACAGGACGATTCGAGCGGCTTTCATCATGGCGTGGATAAAGCTGGGAGGGGACGGATCAAGCGGAAAAAGAAACCACGGTGCCATTGTATCGCATGAAAGAGGAAAATCCAATTCCTTGAAACAAGAATTCACGAAATTGTCTCTGCCAGACGGGCATTCCGAGCTTCCGCTCGTTGGGATGACCTGTGGGACGGGCGCTTCGCTTCCGGCCCCACGGGCGTGGATGAACGAAACCACCGTTTTGCCGAGCGGCGCAGACGCCGATTGGCCCCCGCTAAATCATTCGGCATTCAATCTCTCCGTGGACCACATGCGCTACACCCAGGCTCATTTCCGCATACAAACGTCAGCGGGACCGTAATACTACAAGCGGAAGCTCTCGTCTTTTATGAACACCGTGCCCGTCTGGCAGAGACTCAAAAATCCTGGGTGATGCGTACTTGGCGGATATACTTGCTCCGGGGTTCGAAGCAACGAATCGTCACCTGGATCGACTTGAGTTCGGTGTCATACGGCGGCGGACATTCCCATTTACTCGAATCGGTTCGATTGGCGGAGTCCATGCCGGCACCGGGACGAATCGCGTTCGGAGTGGCAGGATCAACGTAGTAATTGCTCAGCGTTGTCGAACGGTACTTGCCCGCATTTTGCTCGTAATCGATCGTCCAGGAATCATATTGGCACGGCATGAGCGATCCGTTCCACGCTTGAGTGGCAACCGAGACAAGGGTATTGAGGCTATCGTTGGAATAATTGGCCGTCGAAACGAGTTTTTCCGCATTCTGGCCGCCGTATTTGCCGGTTGAACAGAAGCCGATTCCACCGACTCCGCCGTTAGGAGGGTTGGGAGTTGTCGAGAAATTGTGACCGTAATTCACATACACCGACTGGCTCCCACCGTTGGGATCCGAAAACACGTTCTGCCCCAAATCGACATATTGGGGAGGAAGCCAACCCTGCGTTGCTCCTCCATTGGTCGTACTGTAGGGCACCCAGCAAGGATTCCAGACTTTCACGTCGAACGATATGACGTTGGTGAGAATGACATCCTCGGCGGCCCGGGCGGCGGGCTTCTTTTTCGTGTTGTCATCGGGATCGTTGGCAACGTACTTATTGAGTGAACCTGTCAGACTGCATTGGTCATTATCCGTGGTGCCCACCCAATGAGAGGGTTTGTCCCAGAGGTCCCAATAGGGTGAGTTCCCCGGATTGGCAGGCGAAAAGCCCGCATCCAGTTGGCCACCTGTGTTCCAATTGTTACTGATCGTTTCCTCCAACGTCGGCATTCGCAGATAGTACCAGCTTTCAAACGGAGAACGGTAAAGCGGATAGGGGAATTCGCCCCTTCGAGCGGTGTTGTTATTGGCCACGTAATGCCCAAATCGATTTTCGCGGAGCTTGATAACTTGCAGGCTATTGGGAACAAGCCTTCCTGTGCTGGAATCTAGGTGGACCGACAAGTCATTATTCTGATAAAAGCCGGAAGCGCTGTAGTTCTTTTTGGCGATATTTAAGTTCCCATCGTCGATGAGTAAAACACGACGGTAAAGCGTATTGCCCCGGACGAACCAAATGACTTCCGCATAATTCGATTCGACAAGATTACCGTCGACAAGTCCCCGAAACGGCGCGGACGTATCCGCCTGCGTGGTGAACGCAAGAATATCGTCCACATCGGCCACGGTTTGGTCGTAGTTCAAATTCGTGTTGTCCGTGGCAAAGACGGTGCTGCTGGGCCGATGGGCTCCTCCGGCGCCGATGATTGACGGCGGGGCATTCATCCCCTCGGTGATTGAAAAATAACCACCTTCATCGGAAGCATACGTTGGATTGACCATTCTGTTCGGCTGGCTGACAAGCTGCGTATTCACCCCCGCCAGATCGCGTTGCATGGTAAGTTGGGCGTGACTGAGTTCGCCGCTCATCAACAGGGTGGACTGGGCATCGTTCAAAGCCGTGCCCACGTTTTGGAAGAGCGTTGCCACGCCAAGCATCAGGATCAACGAAATCGTCATCGCGACCAAGACTTCGATGAGAGTATAGGCAAAACGGGATGTCTTAACGGATTGCATGGCCGGAGCCTCGGGAGTAAGGGAAGGTGAGTCGGAATCCAAGAACGAGCCCCTCTATTTCAATCTGAATCGCAAGAAAAGTCAACCGGAAAGTTGATTTTTTATCGGATTTCCACGACTTCCCGCTTTCCGACGACCGCCTGGGCGTACATTCCCTCCGCGCGAGCCAGTACGGCGACCCAGACATCTTTCGCCCCCTGGCGCTTGAGCAGGGCCGCAATCTCATTGGCCGTCGCGCCTGTTGTGAGAATGTCGTCCACGAGCAGAATTCGTTTTCCGGCTATCCAATCCGGCCGTTTCAGTGCAAACGCCCCGGTCAGATTCTCTTTCCGCCCGTTTGCCGAGAGCATGTATTGCAGTTCTGTCTGCCGCGTCCGGTGGAGGATTCCCGAATTCACGGGCCGCTCCAGATACCGGGCCAGTTCCGCGGCGATCAGGTCCGGCGCATTCACGCCCCGTTGCCAGCGTCGAAAGCGGTGCATTGGGACCGGCAACACCAGATCGAGGGCCATCTCCCGGAAATCGTCGGCTCTCACCTCGGCCAAGAGCGAAGCCGCCGCCGTGGCCAGAATGCCGCTACGGTCCGTTTTCGCATGCAAAACGAGCAAACGAAGCTCCTTTTCATACTCGCCCAGGGTCACGACTCGATGAAATCGGAAGCGTGTCGTTCGACACCGACCACAGCCTTCCTTGTTCTCAAGCCGCTGGAATCTTCGGCCCCCGCAGCGAACGCAGAATCGGTCCGGCGGCGTGACGAGTTTCTCCGTGCAATCGAAGCAGAAAGGAAGCCTATCTTCCCGTAAGGTCTGGCACAGCGGGCAAACAGGCGGACAGCAGAGGTCCAGGAGCCCACGAAAGAATCGACGAGGAAGATTCATAAATATGACCCGAGGGCCCCAAGTGAAGCGTTAGCGTAACTTGGGGCCCTCAGTGTATCCAAACTACTTCGAAATGACGCGGATCATTTCCAGGACTTTACAGGAGTAGCCCCATTCGTTGTCGTACCAGCTCACAACCTTGGCGAAATTGGCATCGAGCACGATCCCGGCCTTGGCGTCGTAAATCGAGGTGAGCGAACAGCCCCGGAAGTCGGTCGAAACCACGGCTTCGTCGGTGTAGCCTAAAATGCCCTTGAGTTCACCTTCGGAGGCTTCCTTCATCGCGGCGTTGATGGCGTCCTGGGTGATCGGCTTATCGAACACGCAGGTCAAATCGACGACCGAAACATCAGAGCTCGGAATCCGGAACGACATACCGGTCAGCTTACCGTTCAGTTCGGGCAAGACCTTGCCAACGGCCTTGGCGGCTCCGGTCGAGGACGGAATGATGTTTTCGAGAATTCCCCGACCGCCGCGCCAGTCTTTGTGCGAAGGACCGTCCACGGTCTTCTGCGTGGCCGTGGCGGCGTGGATCGTGGTCATCAACCCTTTGACAATGCCGAACTTATCGTTGAGCACCTTGGCGATCGGGGCCAGACAGTTCGTCGTGCAGGAAGCGTTCGAAATGATCTCCTGACCGGCATAGCTCTTGCAGTTCACGCCGTAGACGAACATGGGGGTATCATCCTTCGACGGGGCGGACAGGATGACCTTCTTGGCACCGGCCTTGAGGTGGGCATCGGCGGTATCTTTCGAGAGGAACAGGCCGGTCGATTCGACGACGACCTGGGCGCCCACATCGCCCCATTTCAGGTCGGCGGGGTTCTTTTCGGCGGTCAGGCGGATTTTCTTGCCGTTGACGACGAGATTGTTGCCATCGACGGACACATTGCCTTTGAAGCGGCCGTGAACCGAATCGAATTTGAGCATGTACGCGAGATAATCGGGCGCCAAGAGGTCATTGATACCGACGATTTCAATATCGTTGGCAAAATCCTGAACGGCAGCGCGAAAAACCATCCGACCGATACGACCGAAACCATTGATACCGACTTTGATTGCCATGAGAGTTCTCCTTGTGAAATACAGGGGGTGTAAATACGGTCCCGGTGGGGTCCGCCGGCGTCTTGAATACCGGACAAAACGGAATGACCGGCCACAGCGGCTTTGTCAATCGTTCTTATTTTATCCATTGGCGAAACATAATCAAGCGGGTCCGACTTCAGGGGTCCGCCGGTTTTTCCGTTTTGGGCGGTTTTTCACGCTCCTGGATCTCATCCAAAATCTTCCGAGTCCGTTGGTCGTTGGAATGTTCCAGAAGTTTTCGGGCCGCGTCGCGCCGCCGTCCTCGACTGAAACCACGCCGTCACTATTGTTGTGGACGACATACCGGACTTCGATCGGTTCACCGTGAACGGTTCGCTGAGAGCCCAGTCGAGAATATGCTCGGGATGTCCGAATCCACCAACGCTGTGCCGATCGCCATCGGAGCTGCCCCCGCCCTGCCAACTTCCCGGCGGACCCTCCCATTGGGAGAAATTGCGCGCTTTGATAAAGGAAAACCGATAGGTACCCGGTTGAAGATTCGAGGCCGATTCGTTTTCAACGTACCATGCTTTTTCCTGTTCCGACCAAAACTGTTGCGTGAGGAGTCCGCCCGAATGTTTGCGGCTTCGGTTTTCCTCCAAACGGTCTTCTCGACATGAAGGTCGTTTGTCAAAACAACGGGAACGCCATCGCGGCCATGGGCCGTGAAGCTCAGTGGACAATACGCCGATTCCGCGAAGCACTTCGGCTTGACAACTCCACCGAGGCAACCGAGAATAAGAGCGACAAAAACGAGACAATAACGGGACATGGTTTGATCCTCCGAAAAAAGCTTCGCCGAATGGCTCAGACGCCGGTAACCGCCGACCGGGCTCATTATAACGCAAACCAAGAATATCCGCCATGAAAATCCTGCATTTAACGGCATCGCCCTTTTTCGGGGGCCCCGAGCGGGTCATTCTTGACATTGTTCGAACCCAGGCGGCGGATTTCGGCGTGGAAAGCCTTGTCGTCAGTTTTCAGGAAAACGGCGGTTGTGAGCCGTTTCTCCGGGAACTCGATCAAGCCGGGATTCCTAACCGGGTTCTCGAACATGACATGCCACATCTTTACGCCGCATACCGGGACTTGGTCCGGCTTTTTCGAGACGAAAAAATCGACATCGTTTGCGCCCACGGTCACAAATCCCGACTACTCGGTTGGCGGGCAGCCCGAAAAGTCGGCATTCCCATCGTCGGCGTTTCCCACGGTTGGACCTGGCAGGATTGGAAAATCTCGCTGTACGAACGCCTCGACCAATGGGTCCACCGCCGCATGGACGCCGTGGTCGCCGTTTCCCAAGGGCAAGCGGATAAAATTGTCAAAACGGGCACGCCGAAAAACCGGGTTCACGTCATTCACAACGCCATTGATACGGCCCGCTTCGACGCCGAACCGGACCACGAATACAGGAGGCGACTTGAAGCGTATTTCGAAACGCCGCCGGAACGACTTGTCGGCGCCGCCGGAAGACTCAGTCCCGAAAAAGGCTACGACGTACTGATCGACGCCGTGAAACTTCTCGCGGGCCAAACGACAAAATCCTTCGGCGTGGTGCTTTTCGGCGAAGGATTCCTGCGCGAAACGCTCCAAAAGCGGATCGACGAAGCGAATATGGCGGATCGCTTCAAGATGGTCGGATTCACTTCGGAACTGGACGGTTATTTGCCGCATTTTGACGTTTTCGCCCAGTCGTCGCATACGGAAGGCTTCCCCTGCGTGAACGTGGAAGCCATGGCGGCCCGGGTACCCGTCGTGGCCACGGCGGTCGGTGGCGTCCCGGAACAGATCGTCGACGGTGTGACGGGCTTTCTGGTTCCACCGAACAACCCGGCGAAACTGGCCGAGACACTTGCGAAGTTGATTGACGATCCTGTCATGTCTCAAACCATGGGTCGATCGGGTCGGGAAAAAGCCACAAGCGAATTCACTTGCCATCGGCAAGCGGAGAAATACTTCGAGCTGTTCAGGAAACTCAGGGATCGGTCGACCGTTTAGCGTTTGTCGCCCCACGCCGTTCATTGGTCGGTTTTCCTGGGCGGTCAAGCGTCTTGCCACCCGGCTACCCATCGAAATGATCTTCGATGAAGTCAATGTCTCAGGTTCGGAACGTGCTCGACATGGACCAAGCCCTCTTCCGTAATCCGTGGGCAACCCCACAGGGCGAGCCATTCAAGATTGGGAAGCTGCTTCAAACAGGCCAGCCCCTCGTCGGTAATCCCGTCGCATTCACGCAACGACAACCATTCCAAAGTCGATAACTCCTTGATATGAACCAGACCTTTGTCGCCGACGAAGGTTTTTGAGAGATTCAACATCTTCAAATCGACCAAGTGTCGCAGATTCGACAAACCTTGGTCCGTGATGTCCGTTTCGGAAAGGTCGAGCGATTTCAGTTGCGTCAAATGCTCCAGCGAAACCAATCCGTCGTCTGTAATCGCCGTTCTCGCCAGATTCAACATTTTCAGTTTCGGTATTTTCCTGACATGCCTCATCCCCACATCACTCAAAGTCGTGTCGGAGGCGTCCAGTTCGTTCAGGCTCGCCAATCCACGCAGGTTTTCGACGATCCGATCGGCATGGTCTTCCCTGACGATTCGAATCGTAAGCGGCGCCGCCGCGTTTTCCAATTCCGTCCAACGAAGCGGAATATGATGCATTCTACCGGTTCCCATTTTCAAGTGAATCATGCGAAGAACGCACGGCTCTCTCGAATTGCGTTTCGATGTCGTCATGGCATGGTCTCCTTTTTTAATGGGCGATGAATAACGATCACGCCGACGCCTGGGGCCGGTTGAATTTGCCGTCATTTAAGGGCGGCTAGAACACGGTCCAGCGTGCCGAACAGCACGGCGGGATCAATCGGTTTGCTGCAATAGGCATCCATGCCGACATCAAGGCAACGATGGCAATCGTCCGCATTGGCGTTGGCCGTCAGCGCGATAATCGGCAAACAGTCGCCCTCTTCGCGACGGATGATTCGGGTCGCTTCATAGCCGTCCATTTCCGGCATCTGACAATCCATCAGCACGGCATCGTAAGACCGGCTCTTGACCGAATCAACCGCTTCACGACCGTTCGGAACGACATCGACATCGTAACCGTTCGCCTTGAGCATTTCACTGATCACGATTTGGTTGACGGAGTTATCCTCGGCGACGAGAATCCTGATACCGCGGGGCGTGGAGCAAACGAAATTGTTCCGTTGTTTCGATTCCTGACGCTGTTCCAAATATTCCGCGGCCTGATCGCCGAACAATCCGTTGATGATCGTATCGTACAGCGACGAAACGGAAATGGGTTTATAAACGGCGTTCCATCCGAGATTTTCGGAAGAAGAGTCGTCGTTGATTCGATCGGGCTGCAACAGGAGAATCGCCGTCGGATGCTCCGATTCCGCATCGCCGCAGATTCGTTCCAACAATTCAAAGCCGCTCGTCCCGCCGAACTCCTCGTCGACGATCAAAAGTCGGACGGATTCATTTTGCCGTTTCGCCTTTTTCAGATAATCGATCGCTCGTTGCGGATCGCGAAGGATTTCCGGATGCATTTTCCAGCCACGAAGTTGAGCGGCGAGCGAATCGCAGAGCAACGGATTATCGTCGACGACCAACACCCGAATGCCTTCCAGGGAGAACGCCGGCTCATTCGGATCGGCCTCCTGTTCCTCCACTTTGCCGAACGGAATCGTGAACGAAAACGTCGTTCCGACGCCGGTCCGGCTCTCGACCTTGACTTCGCCGCCCATCATCCGGACAAGGCTTTCGGCAATCGGAAGACCGAGACCGGTCCCGCCGTACCGGGTCGCCGTCGAGGCGTCGGCCTGCGCGTACGGATCGAACAGGCGGGCCATTTTTTCGGCGGGAACGCCGATCCCCGTATCCTGGATGTTAAAATTTATATAAACATGTTTTTCGTCCGTATTTTCCAGGGTCGCCGACATCCTGACGCCGCCGTGTTCGGTGAACTTGACCGAATTTCCCGCGAAATTGATGAGGATCTGGAGCAGTCGGTCCGCGTCGCCATTAACGTATCGCGGAATCGCGGGGTCAACATCGGTACACAACTCCAAATTTCGCGTGGCTCCCTGGGAGGAAAGAATATTGAAGACACATTGCAGTTTCCTGGGAAGATCGAATTTCGCGCAGTCCAGTTCGAACTTACCCGCCTCGATCTTGGAAAAGTCGAGAATGTCATTGATGAGCGACAGCAGCGACCTGCCGGACAGGTTGATCATTTTCAGGTAATGCGCCTGCTTCGGCGTGAGCGTCGTGTCGGCCAGGAGCCGCGAGAGCCCGATCACGCCGTTGAGCGGCGTCCGGATTTCATGACTCATGTGGGCGAGAAACTTCGTTTTGGCAACGCTCGCCGTTTCAGCTTCCTGCTTTGCAAGCCGGGCGACTTCCACGGAATCTTGCAATTCCTGTGTCCGTAATTCGACAAGCTGCTCAAGACGTCCTTGATTGTCGGACAAAATTCGGTGTGTCTCGCTCAGCCGCCCCCGCATGTAAGTCAGGCAAACCAGGCCGGCAACCCAAACCGCCGCACCACTGGCGTTGATCCAGAATAAAACATCGTTTCGCGTATCCCAAACGTGGTGAGCGGGCATTTGCGTTGAAATAATACCCCGAAAATCGCCGACTTGATACCCCTGATGTTCGTGGCATGCCATACAGGATTCATCAATGAACAGCGGCCGAGCCAAACGCATGCATGTTCGGCCGTTCGGTAGGTGGACAAGTTCGCTATGCTCCGTGTCGCGAATATGCGCGGGGGGGAGTAAACTCCACCGTTGCAGGATGTTTTCTTCCCATTCGTCGGGAGCGTTACTTTCGTCGATCAGTTTCAGTGCGGTAATTTCCGTATTGATCTGGGCAAGATTCGGATTGTCCAAACGGCTGACTCGCTGAACGAACCAAACGGGGTTGGCCAACACCAATTCTTCCCCGTCCTTGGTGATTGCACGACGATCTCCCCCGGGAATAAGATGATTGGGGCTACCTTTGGGTGTTAGGGGAACATAAATTTCGTTGTTTTGGCTGTACCAGTCCAAAAAACGTTGGATACGATGGTCCGTCAAACGAACCCGGCTTTCGAGAAGCGAGGAATAAGAATTGATGACGAACCAGTTGAAAAAAACCAGAACCGTTCCGATGACGAGAGTCCAGAAGGCCACGAGGATACCGTAATACCGAGCCAAGAGGTTCGATCCGTTT